>CACJUL010000054.1 GCA_902596585.1 uncultured Prochlorococcus sp. | reverse complement strand
ATGAAACTAAAAAAGTAAATAAAATTAATCAATCTTTGGAATCAATCTTTGAAAAATTAAGTCCACAAGGTAATCCATATCCATCACCTTTTCCATTAAAAACAAAGTGAAATTTTGCAAACCCAAACCCAAGTCAATTTTGAGTTTGGATGTTGGCACCAAAAGAATAGGATTAGCTTATTGCGATCCCCTATGCATTACATCAAATATACTTCCAGCAGTTAAAAGGTTTAAAAATAATCAAGAGATTAAAATCATTAAAAATTATATATATGAATTAAATTTGACTGGTTTTATTGTGGGTATTCCTCTTAATGAGAAAGGTCAAATGACCACACAAGCTATTGACTGTAAAAATTATGGCCAATTACTTTCAAATGAATTAAAACTGCCTTTTTCCTTCGTTAACGAACATAGTTCAACTTGGGAATCCTCAGATAGATTTGGAATAAAAAAAGATAAATCCGGATTGATTGATAGTTTTTCAGCAAAAATAATACTCGAACAATGGATTGAAGAAGGTCCTGAATTAAAAGAAATAGCTGGTAAACGTCAGATAAAATATTAGTATTAAAAAGGATAGAAAATTTTAAAATGAAAGAAGCCAACTTAAATGATAATTATGATGCACAGACTCTTTTGTTAAATGACTCAAATGGAAACGAGCTATTTTGTTATCTTGAACAATTAGTAAGTGTTGAAGGCCAAGAATATGCCTTATTAACGCCAGTTGATACTCCAGTAAGTCTTTTTAAGATAAATGAAAAAGATGAACCTGAACTAATTGAGAAAATAGATAAAAATGAACAAATACTAAAAAATGCTGAAGCAGTTCTTCAAGAACATGATTTAAGACTTATCAGATCAGCAGTAACATTAACGGTATCAGGAGAACTTGAAGAACCAATTTACGATGAATTAGAAGAAGATTACGTCGATGATGATAGTGAGAGTTATGAATTGCTCGTTAACTTTAATCTTTTTGACCAAGAATATGGCTTATATATTCCACTAGATCCTTTTTTTATTGTGGGCAAATTAAAAGACAAAGGTGTCTTATTAGTTGAAGATGATGAGTTCGATAAAATTCAACCTTTGATTGAAACTGAGCTTGAAAAAAGTAGTTCTTAAAATAAATGAGATCTATCCTAAAAGTCAATTGGGATTCAAACTTACCGATATATAAGATTTCTCAATCTGAGTTGCAAAGAAAAGGAATTAATTTTTTATTGCTAGACGTAGATGGGACTCTAGTAAATAGAAAATCAAATACGATCCCAAAAGCTGTAAAAAATTGGATCATAGAATCTAAAAAACTTTTCTCCTTATATTTAATTAGTAATAATCCATCCAAAAAAAGAATCGCAAGAATAGCGAAAGAATTAAATTTAAGGTACAAATACAATGCATCAAAACCAAGAAAAAGAGTATCTTTGTCTGCTATCAAAGAAATTGGCGGAGATTCAAAAAATATAGCCATTATTGGCGATAGAATTTTTACAGATATTATTGTTGGGAATAGATGTAATATTAAAACAATATTAGTTAAGCGATTAAATAGAGATGGCTTGCCTATAAAATTTAATTTAACTTTGACTATAGAAAAATTAATTTCTCATTTTATAAAATGAAAACTTGGGTTATAAAAATTGGGACTAGTATTTTAAGAGGAACAGAGGCAACATCTACAGAAGAAGTTATTGAAACCCTTTCTAGATCCTTTACAAGTTTTCTTTCAAAAGGAAACAAGTTAATTATAGTTACTAGTGGAGCCGTTGGATTAGGTTGTCAAAAATTAAATATTAAAACGAGACCAAATGATTTAAGCACCCTTCAAGCTACTGCTGCAGTAGGCCAAGTTAATTTAATGTCCTTATACGATAAAGTATTTAATAAATTAGGTCATAATATTGCTCAAATTTTAATAACTAAAGCTGATTTCAATTCACGAGAATCCTTTAATAACGCTTCTAAAACTTTAAAAAAATTAATTGATTTGAATG
>CACJUL010000053.1 GCA_902596585.1 uncultured Prochlorococcus sp. | reverse complement strand
AGCGTTTAGAGCATAAGCATAGTCAGTACCCTGGTTGTGGTTACCATCAGTACTATCTACGCCATCTTCAACTGCTCCGTAAGTGAATGAAACACCATAAGAATCAGCTGAATAAGCAAAGTTAAAACCAATAGCATCAGAGCCTTCTTCGTTTGCTATATCATCTTCGCTACCAGCATAACCAACTGCAGCAGTTAAGCCATTACCGAAGTCGTAAGAAGCACCAGCCATAACACCACCGTTATCAACGGCTGCGTTGACATTACCGCAAGCATCAAGAGTGTTGCTAGGTGTGCCGTAAACACAAGCTGTAGTGAATAATGCACTAGCATCCATGTTGTCACCAACCATTACAGTGATGTTGTCACCAAGTGGGAAGGTGTAAGTAATTTCATCAACAACTAAAGCTTCGTTGTTTGATGTGTCTCCATCGAACTCACCAATACCTGGCGCATCAGCATTACCAGCCTGAATTGCGACATCAAGTGAATCTTCACCAGTGAAACTTGTAGTTAAACCGATACTGAAATCGTAACCAGTTGTTAGGTTGTCATCAAGGTCGTTACCTGCATCATCATCATTCTCGAAACCTGCGTAGAAGTTAGCGCCGAATGATGCTGTTGTAGTTTCAGAGAAACTTCCAGCTTCAATGTTGTTCATTCTTGCTTCAAGTCCGTCTACACGGCTGTTTGTGATAGCAAGTTGCTCAGCTGGAGCAAAGTCACTAATAGTAACTTCATTTGCTGTTGCAGCCATAGGAGCAAGTAGTCCTAATGTTGCAGGAGCAATTAGTAAGCTTTTGAATAGCTTCATAAATTTCCTCACACGAAATTTAAAGTACACCTTAGGGTAATGTATTTCTGCTCGAAAAATCAAGTATTTAAAACTACAGTTTTAGAAAAATTGTGCCACTTTTTTAACCTATACACTGTAAAAGCAAAAACCAATTGATCTTTTAAGTTCATCTAAAACAAATATTTATTTGGATTTGTTTGGAATTATTTAGATTTTTTTGAGATTTTAAATGAAACTTCTTTGGTTTTATAATTTTTTTTCTTGTTTATTCCTACAGAATCTACGTACCATCCTGATGCCAACCTCGTATCAATCTCTTCATAAGAATTATTGAGGTCCATTTTTTTTATAGATTTTTTTTTGTAATCCATAGTGAAAACCTTTCAAACAAAATATAGCATTAAAAAAATTTTTTACTTTAGATTTTGAGAAAGTGCCTTGGCAAATTCTAAAGTACGTGTTTTTCGTTAACTAACATCCAATTCTTTAGAAAAAAGAAAAAAAGACGAAATCAACCTCAACAAAAAAAATAATTAGTTATATTTTTAAAAATTTAAATACCTGAGGAGCACAAGGTTAAATGACTCAAATCAATTTAATTGTAAATTCACTTCCTAGAGATTTATGTGAATTTGCTTTTTTTCTTATAGTAGGTTTTACAGCAGGATCTGTAGGTTTAATTTAAAAATTATTTATTATCCTTAGATATTCTTTTCAAAACTAAAATATAATCTCAAAAAGTATGTTTTAATCAATTTTTTTATATGCACTATTTAATGGAATCTCTGTTTCTCTCTTTATAATTTTATTATTGACTCAACTGGAAAATTAAATTTGGATCTACCCTGTAATTTACATAATTCAATTACTGTTAGTAACCCTTTAACTTCTTTACCGTTTTTCAATAAAAGATCCGCGACACATTTTACAGTCCCACCTGTTGCTAAAAGGTCGTCAATAATTACATAGCTACCATACTTACCTAAAGAACTTTTTTGTATAGAAAGAGAATTTACTCCATATTCTAAATTGTATTGCTTTTTTACTAATTCTCCTGGTAGTTTTCCAGGTTTTCTAGCAACTATCATTGGTTTTGAAGATTTTAAGGAAACTGCAGAACCAAAAATAAACCCCCTTGCATCAATAGAAATTATAGCTTCGGAATTATTTATAATTTGACTTGAACTCATTCTCGTAATTAATTGATTGAAAGCTTCAGGGTCTTGAAGTATTCCAAGAACATCTTTAAAAACAACTCCTTTTTTTGGAAAATCCTTATAAGAA
>CACJUL010000052.1 GCA_902596585.1 uncultured Prochlorococcus sp. | reverse complement strand
TTTATTGATCCATCGTCATTGAATTCTATTGCTGCACTAATAGTTTCTGAAATTTTATTTTGAGCTAGATTTGCTTTTTCAAGAATATCTTTTGGTAGCATTGGAATATATTGATTAGTTAAATATAAACTGCTATTTCTTCTTCTCGCATCTAAATCAACATCAGAGTCATGCAAAAAAAGTTTGCATGGATTACTAATATGTATCCATAAATTTTTTATATTTCCTTCTTTTATTTCTAATGAAACAGCGTCATCAACCTCATGTGGATCATCAGAGTCAATAATATATGTTTTTAAATAAGTTAAATCTTTCAAATATATAGAATATTAATTACAGTGCCTACTAAATTTAATATGATATTATCCTTCAGGATTTACGAAGGGTAATAGGGCTACAATACGAGCTCTTTTTACAGCTAACGTAAGATCTCTTTGTTGCTTTGAGGTTAAACCAGTCATCCTTCTTGGTAGTATTTTACCTCTCTCAGTTATGAACTTTTTAAGGAGTTCTACATCCTTATAGTCAATGGGATCTCCAGGTTTGATAGGTGATAATTGTTTTTTAAAAATTGAATTAGGCATGATTTGATTACTTTATTTCTTTGTGAATTGTCATTCTGTTTAAATGAGGATTAAACTTTTTTAGTTCTAATCTTTCAGTTGTATTTCTACGATTCTTTTCGGTAGTATATCTTGAGACACCGTTAGATCTCTTAGGGTCTGTGCTTGTCCTAGCTTCAGTACATTCTAGGGTCACTACAACTCTTGTCCCTTTTTTGGCCATTTTAATTGATACTTTATTGTATAATTTTCTATTGTACATCTTCAACAAACTTTTTTGAAGATATACTCCATTTCTTTTATTATCATTGATTAAACAATATATATGAAAGTTTCTCATAACTGGTTGAAAAATTTAGTAGAAATTACTTCTACTCCTGAGGATCTTTCTGAGAAATTGTCTATTGGTGGCTTTGAGGTTGAATCATTAGAAGATTGTTCAGAAAATGTAAATGGTGTCGTTTTAGGTAAAGTTTTATCTGTTTTAAAACACGAAGGATCTGACAAACTTTCTATTTGCCAAGTCGATATTGGCACTTCAAAGAATTTACAAATCATCTGTGGAGCGCAAAATATTAAACCAAATATTTTTGTTTATGTTGCTACTGTCGGTGCGAAATTAAGTGCAGTTAATTTAATTATTAAAAGAAGCGAAATTAGAGGTGTTATGAGTGAAGGAATGATATGCTCCCTGCAGGAGTTGGGACTAGAGGACTCCAGTGAAGGGATAGAGATAATTGATGAAGATTTAGCCTTAAAACATGAATTAGGCGATCCAGGATCTAATTTGCTTCAATTAAATGATTTTATATATGATTTAGCAATTACAGCTAATAGACCTGACGGAATGTCGGTTTTAGGCATAGCGCGCGAAATTTCCGCACTTTTAGAATCAAAATTTAATTTTCCAGAAATAAACCACAAATACAATATCAATTTACTTAAGGACATTCAACTTTGCCCAGAGGCCATAAAATCTGATTGCATTTATACAATAAGCTGTATTGATGAGGTAAATGGAGAGAAATTATCCCCAAAATGGCTTAAAGAACGAATAGAAAAATCAGGTATAAAATCTATTAATCTTCTAGTTGATTTAACAAATTATATCCTTTTAGAACAGGGTCAACCATTGCATGCATTTGATAAGGATAAATTATCAAACTTAATTGGTAAAGAAGTTTCTCCAGAAGACTTTTCTGTAAGAAAAGCTAATTATAACGAAAGTCTTGTATGTTTAGATGGTAAAAAATATGACCTAAATGAAAATATAACAGTAATCACCTGCTGCGATAAAGCGGTTGCTATAGCTGGGGTTATAGGTGGTTTAGAAACTTCTGTTACTAACACTACCTCTTCTATTTACCTTGAAGGAGCTGTTTTTAATCCAGGCACTATACGAAAATCATCTAAAGAAATAGGCATTAGAACAGAATCTAGCAGTAGATATGAAAAAGGGATTTCATCTAAAAATACAATTCTTGCAGTTACCAGGGCAATTAATCTTTTAGAAGAATATTTTGATATTAATTTACCAACCATCAATACTTCAAGTTTAATAAAAAATGAGGATATTTTTATTAAATTACGGAGAAATAGAATACATAAAATTCTTGGCCCATTGATTATTAATGATCATTTTGAAAAAAGAAATTTATCTGATACTCAAATAGTTGATAAATTAAAACTGATAG
>CACJUL010000051.1 GCA_902596585.1 uncultured Prochlorococcus sp. | reverse complement strand
TTCAGTTATTAAAATGATGGTAGTTAAAGAACCACAGGAAGCTTCAGAGATAGTCAAATCATATCCTGAAATCAATTGGGGAATTGTAGGATTACCCCCTTTAAGAATTGCACTTTATACTTGCGTGATAGTAACAGCCCTTGGAGGAATCCTGTCTAACCCTCTTTTTAAATTAGCCAACACGGCAGTTTCAGAAACTCCTTTTTTACAAGATATTATTGCTACAGCAAATAATATTTCCTAGCAGAATTAAACAATAGATGACTAAAAAAGTAGCAAGTTTAGAGAGAATATCTAAAACATATGGGAAGGATGATTTGACTGTTAAAGCTTTAGATAGCATTAACTTAGAAATTTTTAAAGGTGACTATTTAGCTGTAATGGGAGCAAGTGGATCAGGTAAAAGTACAGCCATGAATATTATTGGATGTCTAGATAGACCATCTGAAGGTGTTTATAAATTAAATGATATCCCTGTTGAGAATTTAAATGATGATGAACTAGCGGAGATACGTAACCAAAAATTAGGCTTCGTTTTTCAACAATTTCATCTACTTTCAGACGCAACGGCACTTGAGAACGTAATTTTACCAATGATATATGCTGGCATTGAGCCTGAGAAGAGATTAGAGCGAGGTAAGAATGCCTTAGAAAAAGTTGGCCTTTCTGAAAGAATGAATAATCGCCCTAACCAATTATCAGGGGGGCAACAACAGCGAGTAGCTATTGCCAGAGCTATTATAAATAATCCTGCAATATTATTAGCAGACGAACCCACTGGGGCTCTCGATTCAAAAACGACTGAAGATGTACTAGATCTGTTTGATAAACTGCATGAATCTGGAATAACCATAGTTTTAGTTACGCATGAAGATGAAGTTGCAAATCGTGCAAAAAAAATAGCTAAATTCAAAGATGGCAGAATTATTGAATTAAAAACTAATTAAGTTCTGAACCTACTAAGTAACTTCTCTTGTGTTTCATCTTGAATTCTTAAATTCCCATTCGAATCAATATCTTTAATTTCCCATTTATGAGGGCAGTAACCACTTGGCAAAAGTTTCTTAGAAAGAAATTTATTTGCCGATTTGATCACATATTCCTTTTGATTATTACATTCAATAGAATCATGAAAAGCTTTAAGAACTTTTGCTGTCCAATAATATTGATTTATATTCTTAGTTTTTAATAATTTTGATAATGAAATACCCTCTATTGGAGTACGATTTAAGATATTCATGCCAAGTCCTATTCTTACATAAATAATTTCATTGCCCCTTGTTATAACTCTTGGTAAGAATCCAACTAACTTTTTTGTATCAACAAAAATATCATTAGGCCATTTCAAAAAAGCATTAATATGCTCTCGTCTGAGCATCTCACATATCTTAATCGCTACAGACAAGCTAAATAATTGACTTTTAAATTCATTTGAAAATATGGGATAAGCTGCACTTAACCAAATGCCTCCTATTGGTGAAACCCAAGTTTTTGAGTTTTGACCAAAACCTGCAAACTGCTCTCTTGCTATTATAGCTAATGGCTGATTTCTCTTAATTTGAGAATGTCCAAGCCAGTTTGATAGCTCTTTTTCAGTACTTTTACATTTTATTTTGTATTTAAGTCTCCAATTTGGATATTGACCTTGCATCTTTTTTAAGTAAAAAACTGTCTTAGCTGCGGATCCGATAACTTTCACAAATTCTTTATTAAAACGACAAGAAACTTCTCTAATATTAGACTAACTTAACTATAAAAAGAAATTTTTACAAATTGGACAAAAAGTATTTGCTAATAGTTCAACAAAGAAATCCACATTCATTAAGAAATTGTCTTGATAATTTCAAAAAATCATGTGGCGACTTAGATAAGCTTTCTACAATCAACAATAATTGGAAGGACTTAATCGGTTTAGAGCTATTTCAAGAATGCAGGCCATTAAACATTGAAAAAAAAACTCTCATAGTTGCAGTAAACCATCCACAGTGGCGGCAAGCATTAATCTACAACAAGCATAAATTAAAAGAAAGAATCGAGAAAATTGGAATAACTTTGAATGAAATAAAAATAATACAAAATTATGAGCTCAAAAATAAGAAAATTCAAGTTCCTAATGCGAAAATAGTTTGGGAAAAGCATCCAAGCAGAATCGATCAAAATAATATGGGCATTTGTACTCTCTGTAATTCTCCAACTCCTCATGGCGAAATCAAACGATGGGGAAAGTGTTCTTTTTGTTGGAGAAAAATTAATAAGTAGATTATTTATTTAGATAAAATTAGTATCCCCATTTGACCCCAAAACAGAGTTTTATATTCAGCTTTTTTAAATCCAACTTCCTTAGCAATTTTTAGAAGTTGCTTTTTCTTTGGAAAATTTCTGATGCTTTTTTCAATATATTCAT
>CACJUL010000050.1 GCA_902596585.1 uncultured Prochlorococcus sp. | reverse complement strand
AAATGACAGAACTAACTAGCAATTCCTCAACTGGGTGGTATTTAATAGCATTGGTAAGTACCTTATCTTTTTTAGCCTTAATTTACTTTGGCCAAAAAAAATAGAGTTTACAATCAATAATTATCGAACTGAATAAAAAAAACTCTACAACCACTTGAGATGCAGAGCCTTAGATTATTTTATGGCAGATTTATATAAATCTATTGATAATAAATCCTTTTTTCTTAATTAAGGAAAAAGAGACCAATGAATTTGATGAAGATATTGAATTCACGGCCCCTTTGTTAACCGCATTTTTCGGTAGATACGACAATGAATCACCTCCTTTACTAATGTTTTTCTAAAGATAACTAAAAGAATTAATTAAGGAAAGAAATTCGTTAAAAATTTAAAAGTTTTTTAACAAATTTAATATATAAATTTCTTCTACATAGAAGTATAGATTTTACCAAGGCAAAACTTCTCCGTTTGCATGCCAAAACGTACCTGAATTTTTTTTATTTAATGAATCAATACGTTTTATAAGTCCATTTGCTGATTCTTTAGGACTAATTCCATTTCTTGTAAAGCCAGTCATTCTTGTACTCACTAACCCAGGATGCAAAATAGCTACATAAATATTTTCTTTTGATAAATCAATAGAAAGTGATTTTGCTGCCATGGACAAGGCAACTTTAGACATCCTGTAACCATAAGAACTACCAGATGAATTATCTTCAATAGATCCCATTCTACTTGTGATAAAGACAACTTTAGAAGACTTTTTTAAAAAATGTTTAAGTGATTGAGTCATACATATTGGGCCCAATGCATTGATTTCAAATTGACGTAAAATACTGCTTTTATCTAAGTTTTCTAAAGAATTAAATTCATAAATTCCTGCATTATGAATTAAGCAATCTAAATCAACTCCTGATAGTTTTTCACACAAATTTGTTATCGACTCATCAGAAGAAATTTCTATATTCTCTTCAATTCTCACCCCTAAATTTTTAAGTTCTTCTGAAGCTTTCCTACACGTTGCAATTACATTATCTCCCCTATTATGAATTTGCCTACATAATTCTAATCCAATACCTCTATTTGATCCTGTGATTAGATAAGTACGCATCTTTAGACTAAAAAATGAAAAATCAATCTAAATCCAAATATAAAATAAAACGAACTAGATAAAGAAAAAAAGTTATACAATTTCTGATAATATTTTTTTAAGGTTATAATAAACTTTAAATTTTAAAATCTTGTAAAAGAAAGCGTAGATAATTTTTTTCATCCAATATTTAGTTTATGGAAATTTTCAATCAAGAATTTATACAAGAAATTATTAGGTTGACTTGGAGAAATCCTGCTTTCATGGCCATAGCTATTGCATTAATCTGGCTTATCCCACAATTATTAATCAGAAAAATAATGACAAAAAAATATGAGCAAAGAAAAATAGAAATTCAAAAAAATAAAATTAAGAGGCTTTACCCCACCAATTCTCCTAAATAAGATTTTTATTTACAATATGTTTTGATAGACAAAATATACTTTTTTGCATTTAAGTTAAAGATATGACCTACAAATTAATTAGACTTGATGGGAAAGATGACTCATTAACCTCTCAAAGTTTTGAAAAATATTCAGATGCTTACGATTTATTAGAGGAATTGTATTCTGATTTATGTTGTTCAGATGCTGATTATGGAGATATAACCTATTACGATATTGTGGAAAATAATTAAAACCATAACAATGGATATTAAGAAATGGGTTCCCTCCAAAGAACAAAATTTTGGGGTAATAACGAGTATTTATGAATCGATCAAAGAAGAGCTTTTAGAACTCCAAAAAGAAACTGGATGTCCAGATTCATTTATATATGCTTTCATTGGCAAGATTCAGAATGAATGGCATCCTGAATCATGCCACTCCGTAGTTAGAAATAACAAACGAAAAAATTAGAAAATTTGTAATCATCAACGTAAATATATAAATATTTATAAAAATTTTTTTTAATAAAAATTCTCGAATATAATTTTAAATTATAAATATTAGAACATGATTATTAGAATACTAGGTATCATACTTATTCTTGGTACGATTGCATATTATGTTTTAGTTTTGACTGGGCAAAGCAACCTTTAGTTTATTTAAATTTTAAAAAAATCTCATGAAATGGCCGCCTACAATTTGTTGGACAGCACCAAAAACTATAAATGGTAATAGGCATTTCCAAGTTAAAGCTTATGGTGGGAAAAATGAAGATAGATGGGTTGATATTTTTCCTACCAAAAACAAAAAAGATATTAAAAGAATCAGATGGGCAAAATTAAAATCAGAATGGACTACAGGATGGTTAAGGCTCCCGAAAGATGAAGATTAATTTTTTAATGTAAACAAATATTATTAACCAGAAAAATGTAAAAAATAATACCTAATACGA
>CACJUL010000049.1 GCA_902596585.1 uncultured Prochlorococcus sp. | reverse complement strand
TTGTTTTCGTTATTTCTTTTAATAATAATCATTTCTATTAGTTTGATTTTTTCAATTGTTATTGCCTCTTTTACTGGAAAAGAATTAGATACAATACCCCTTTGGTTAATTAAATAATTATTAAAAAAGTCCGTGCATCCCTCTGAAAAACCTATCAATCAAAATTCACTTCAATCATTGGAATTGTGGCTAACTAATTTAGGTGCTGTGAAGGATATTAGTAATCCATCTAAGTGGTATCTATTACTTTCAGATTGGAATGCAACTATTATTTTTGAACAAGAAGATTTGAGTGTTATCTGGGAAAGTAAAGGGAAAGAAACTAAAAGGCAATTTTCCTATTGTATTAATAGAGGAGATGTTGAAAATGCAATACTTCAGGGACCTTAAATTTGTATTTATAGATTGTCTAAGATTTGCCTAATTATCCAGTAACTTTTTTCTAATTGATCATCAGTTATACAAAGAGGCGGCAAGAGGTAAATAACATTACCTAGGGGCCTAATAAATAAACCTTGCTCCATTGCACGACTCTTTATTTCTTTACCAATATTATTAAAGTAACCTTTTTTGTTCCCAATTTCTAAATCGAAAGCAGCAATGGTGCCAGATACTCTTATCTTTTTGATATAGGGTAATTCTTTAAATTTAATTAAATGAGATAAATGTTTTTCTTCAAGTAAAAGATATTTATGGGGTTCTTTTTCTAATAAATCAATGCTAGCGTTTGCCGCCGCACAACCTAAAGGATTAGCAGTAAAACTATGCCCATGCCAAAAAGTTTTTCTTGGGGAATCATCAATAAAGGATTGAAAAATTTTTTCTTTACATAAAGTAATTCCCATCGGTAAAAATCCACCAGTTAAGCCTTTTGAAATGCTTATTAAATCAGGAAGGATTTTTGCCTTTTGAAACGCAAAAAGGCTGCCACATCGCCCAAAACCAGTCAATACTTCATCAGCAATTAACAAAGAATTATTATTTTTTATAATTTCTGAAATTTTTTTTATAAATTGAGGCCTAACCATATTCATTCCTCCTGCTCCTTGAACAAGTGGCTCAAGGATGACTGCAACTGTCGGAGTTTTTAGTAAAGTTTCTAATTTTTGGATAGCGTCATTTTCTTTATTTTCTACTTCTTCATCGTTTATCCAAGTTGAAGGCCATGGGACTCTCCTAACTGGGAACATAAGATTATCGAAATTCTCATTAAAAATATTTCTTTCACCTAAAGCCATTGCTCCAAATGTATCGCCATGATATGCGCCATCAAAAGCGACTATTTGAGATCTTGTCTCTCCCCTATTTTGCCATGATTGGAAGGCAATTTTTAAAGCGACTTCGACTGCAGTAGAACCGTTATCAGAAAAGAATAATCTTTCTAGTTTTGTTAATTCACTTAGTCTTTCTGCCAATTTTTTTGCCTGTGGATGTAAGAAATCAGCAAATATAACTTGCTCAAGTTTTTTTGATTGATTAAAAATGGCATCCGCAATATATTCGTTACTATGACCATGAAGAGTTACCCACCAACTACTTATTGCATCTATCAGCTCTTTTTTAGGGTCTTTAGTAAATAGGAGCGCATCTTTCCCATGAGTTACTTCTATTTGCGGTTTGCTTTTATTGATTTGTGTAAAAGGTGGCCAAATATTTGGGTGCCAATCTTGATTTGGAGTTTTTGAATCCAAAGATTTCATTTAACTTATTTTTGAGTTTAAAAGTGAGATCAACTTATTTTTGATGTCTAGTTCTTTCCATAGTATATCTAAATTATTTGAGTCCATTTTCTTGATGTAAGGAAATTCAGTAATTAAAGGGATTCCACTAAATTCAACGAGTGTTTTTGGGTTATCTAAGTGTTTTTCACCATTTACAACTAAACCTAAAATCTCAATATTTCTTCTTTTTAAGGCCTCAATACTGAGTAGGGTATGGTTAAGAGTGCCAAGTGAACTTTTACATACAAGTATTACTGGAAGATCCCATCGTTTTATTTGATCTATTTGCAAAAAATTGCGTGTTATTGGAACCATTAATCCACCTGCAGTTTCTACAATTAATGAGCCTTTTACTTTTGGCAATCTCAACATGTCAAAGTTAATAGTTTTTTGATCTATTTCAGCAGCCCAATGAGGAGAAAGAGGTTTTGTAAAGACATAAGCTTCTTTAATTATTTTATCTTTCCTTACTTGTGCAAGCTTTTCAACACTTTGACTATCAGTTTGCGATTCAATACCACTTTGAATAGGTTTCCAATAAAAGGAATTTAATCCTCTAACGAAAAAAGAGCTTATTAAAGTTTTACCAATATCAGTATCTGTTCCACAAATTATAAATTTGAAAATATTATCCTGACTACTCATAATTTTTTTATGATTTGAATTTCAATTTGCCATGAAAGGTTCACCGTATTATTGTAATTCTTTGGCCAAAACTTTTGAATTTTTTTTAACTCTTTTACTGTTTTGCGTTTAGAATTTGTTGATTGTGCCCCTACATTTTTAATGCTTCTAAAAAGCTTATATACATCTTCAAAATTTTCAAGATAATTAAACTTTTCTGAGTAATTTATTTCAGTTGATTTGAAATCTTTTAATAATTCTCTGGAGTCTATGAAACTTAGACCACTATATTCAATGTCAATTTTTCTACAAGTATCTTTCCATTCCGGAAAACAATCTTTTGTTGGGTATGAAATGATTAAAAAACCTCCAGGCATTAATTTACTAAACCAATTTTTAATAATCTTTTCTGGATTGTTTAACCAATGTATGCAAAAGTTAGATGTTAAAAGAGAACAGTTATTGATTTCAGAAGGTAAATCATTATTTAAATCCCATATGATTTTTTTGCTAGATAATTTATTCTCAAGAAGCATTTTTTTGCTGAAATCAATTCTGGATACTTTTTGGGAAGAAAAATTTTTTTCTATTGCATCAGCTAATAGTCCTGGTCCTGATCCTAGATCTATCCATTCTCCTTTTTTTTGGGGATTTAATTTTTTGATAAATTGAACAATCTTTTCTGCAAAAAATTTTTGAATATTTGAATACTCTAAATACCGATATGCAGCATCATTGAAATTATTTTTTATTTTCTCATTCCACTGTTTATTATCCATTTCAATCATTAAACGTATTGAGTAAAATCTCGT
>CACJUL010000048.1 GCA_902596585.1 uncultured Prochlorococcus sp. | reverse complement strand
TTTCCCTCTTTTGTTACCATTACTTGATCAACCATGTCCTGTGGAGAGAATGAGTGCTGTTTACGCCTTAGGTCGTAACCCATTCCCTAACGCAGTTCATAAACTTGTTAGTCTTTTGAAGACTGACGATAACGCTTATGTAAGAAGAGCAACCGCGTGGAGCCTAGCTAATTATGATAATCAAATTGTTTTAGAACCTTTAATAAATGCTTTAAAGAATGATGTTGCTGCAGTAAGGCTATGGTCATCTAGCTCTTTGGCTGAAATTGGAAATGTTTCTTTAGAAAACGCTCACATAGCAGCAGAGCAGCTTTTAATAAGTTTAAAGATAGATAATGAACCAGGTGTAAGAAGTAATTGCATCTGGTCATTGTGCAGGCTTTATGAAAAACTAAATAACACATTTCAAGAAAGTTTCGTTGATGAATGTACTAAAATAGCCCTTTTCGATAAAGAACCATCCGTTATGGAAGAAGCAAAAACTGCTTTGGATTCAATGGGGATGCAAGGTTTTTATAATTAAATATATTAATTTTTTTAACCAGAACACAATCGTAAAAAATTATTTATGAGATATTCAATATAAAAATTAAAATTAATTAACTTGTACCAACTGAAACAAAAAATTTTCGTTATTGTATATAAAGTAAAAGTACTCAGTACCTGAATTTAATGCCTCAAAAAACATTAAGGTTCAAAATTCATCAAGACGGTAGAGTTGAAGAGACTGTTGAGGGATTTACTGGTAATTCATGCAATGAAGCTACAAAAAATCTCGAAGACTCTCTTGGAAAGGTAACAGTTAAAAATAGAACATCTGATGCTTTCATCTCTAATCAAAATGAAAATTTAAAACAATTAAACAACGAATCTAATGTCACATTTTAGTACGATTAAAACTCAACTCAAGGAAGTAAAGCCATTAATTCAGGCCCTAAATAACCTTGGATACAAAATAAATCAAGAAGAAAAGTTTATTAAAGGTTATAGAGGTAAGTTTACAGCTGTTGATATAAGTATGAATTTACCTGGTGATACTAATGTAGGATTCAAATGGGACACTAATTCAAATTCTTATGAATTAGTTACTGATCTTGACCTATGGAAATTTGAGATTCCAATAGAAAGATTTATTTCTAAGGTTACCCAAATGTATGCTTACCAAACGATTATCTCCAAAACAAAAGAGGATGGTTATCAATTAGTTGAAGAAAAAAACAAAAACGATGGTTCTATTGAATTGGTTTTAACCAAGTGGGATAACTAACAACAGAGTATGGATTTAAGTAATCCATTTAATAATTCTAAAGAAAATAGTGAAATTACAGGCTGGGAGCCGGTATTGGGTGGTCAATTAGCTGAAAAGGCTATTTGGGTCGATGAGTCTAAATGTATTGGTTGTAAATATTGTGTACACGTTGCTTCAAATACCTTCTTAGTAGATGAGTTTCACGGCAGAAGTCGAGCTATGAGACAAGATGGAGATAGCGTTGATGTTATACAAGAAGCGATAGATACTTGCCCTGTAGATTGCATTCACTGGGTTAAATTTGAAGAATTAGATGATTTAGAGAATAGTCTCGATAGAGATATGTTTCAATCATTTGGAAAACCACCAAGAATGAATAAGCATTAATTTAAAGAAGATGCAATATCGAAGATTTGGTCGAACTAATCTAGAGATTCCTATTCTGTCCTTGGGTGGAATGAGATTTCAAAAAAGTTGGAATCAATTAGATTTTTCTGAGGTTTCATATGAAGAGCAAAACAAAGTAGAAAATATATTACAACTGGCAAATAAGTATGGCTTAAGTCATGTAGAAACTGCAAAGTACTATGGTACTTCTGAAATGCAACTAGGAATAGGTTTTCAAAATACAAAAAAGATCCCAGATATTATACAAACAAAGATTCCTCCAAATAGTGATCCAGAAATTTTTAAGAGAGATGTTATGACAAGTATTGAAAAATTGAAAGTTAAAAGGATTGATTTGTTAGCAATACATGGCATTAATACAGATGAACATTTATATCAGGCAGTTAAAGATGGAGGTTGCATTGACATTTTAAGGGGTTTGCAAAATAAAAATTTAATTGGATCTATTGGATTTTCGACCCATGGAAAATCTTCATTAATTGAGAAGGCTATTTCAACAAACTTATTTGATTATGTAAATTTGCACTGGTATTTCATCAATCAAGAAAATACAAAGGCTATAAATTTAGCAAATAAATATGATCTTGGGGTTTTCATAATAAGTCCCACGGATAAAGGCGGGCATCTTCATACTCCCTCAATAAAAATGTTGGAACTTTGTAGGCCACTTCATCCTATAGTTTTTAATGATCTATTTTGCTTAAGAAATAAAAACGTCCATACTCTTAGCGTGGGTGTTGCAAAAGAGGAAGATTTTGATCTGCATTTAGAAGCTATTTCTTTGTTATCAGAATCTGAGAGGTATGTTCCAAAAATAATAAATAGATTAAGGCAGGAATCAATTAATGTTCTAGGTTTTGAGTGGTATCAAAACTGGCATAGAAATTTACCGAGTTGGGAATATACTCCTGGAAACATTAATATTCCCGTTCTGCTCTGGCTTTCAAATTTAATTGATTGGTTGGATATGGAAGGATTTGCAAGAGCAAGATATCAACTCCTTGGTAATGGTAGTCATTGGTTCCCAGGATCTAATGCTAATTTACTAGATGTGGATATTTCAGAAGGACAATTATTGAAAGTTTTAGAGGGCCATATAAATCCAAAAAAAGTTATACATAAATTGAGAACTTTAAAACAAAAGTTTGGAGATAACGTTGTTCAAAGATTATCAAAAAAGTAATTTTATAATGGATTCTTCTCTGGTTTGCCGACTTTTCTTGGGTAAATTTCAGGGCAAAAATTTTTAGGTTGGATAAGGATAATATTACGGTTCCCTTTACTTCTTGGTAATAAAATCTTTTTTTTATCTTTCAATTTTCCTTGTAATATTTCTAAAGTTTTTTCTAAATTTTTACTATCTTCATAAGTCCACTTACCACAATATAAAACTCCTAATCCTTCTTTCTTTAGCATTGGCAATATATATTCTGAAACTGTTGATGGATTACTTACCGCTCTAGTGGTTGCGATATTGAAACTATTTCTCATTGAAGATTGATGAGCTATTTTTTCAATGCGATCATTGATTACATGAATATTGTTTTTGAAATTGATCTCTTTAATTAAGTTTCTTAGTGCATCTGTTTTCTTTTTTGAAGAATCAATCAGATATATCTCTGAATTAGGATGAATGATTGCATATGCTAAACCTGGGAACCCACAGCCAGATCCAATATCTAAAAATTTTGTATTATTAAAATTAATATTCGTAAATGCTTTAAATGGCCAAATGCTGTCAAAAACTTGAGATATCC
>CACJUL010000047.1 GCA_902596585.1 uncultured Prochlorococcus sp. | reverse complement strand
ATTAATGCAAATTGCTAAGAGATTAGTTGAGTTGAGACTAAATTTAGAATCATTTTTAGCTGATTTAGGATTTCATATTCCTGATGGGATTAGATTTGATAGTGTTGATGTTTATTCTGAGCACTCCCAGAGCATCCATAATGAAGCTTTAAAAAATGGGTATAATTTAAGAATTTTGCCGTTGGGATCAACTATTGAAAATTCAACTGGCTTTGGGATCTCTTTAGATGAGCTCAGTAATGAAAAAGAAATCAAAGACATTTTGACTTTCATAGCAAACCTTATAGAAAAAAAAGAAGATTTAGAGCATATAAAATTTGATAAAAGATTTCATCTTGAAGGTTTAGCTTTGAGATCCAGTGAATGGATGCAGCAAGAAATATTCACAAATAACCAAAGTGAAACTGAATTAATGAGATATATATTCCGACTTGCTGAAAAAGATTTTTCCCTGGTAGACGGAATGATGCCATTAGGAAGCTGTACCATGAAGTTAAATTCTGCAGCAGAGTTAAATCCAGTTTCTTGGGCTAATTTATCTTCTATTCATCCTTTTTCTCCTCCGGATCAAACTAAGGGCTATTCAAAAATAATATCTGACCTAGAAAACTGGATAGGTGATATTGTTGGTTTAAAATCAGTTTCTTTTCAACCAAATGCAGGTTCTCAGGGAGAGTTTGCAGGATTATTGGCAATAAATTCTTATTTTGAATCAAAAGGTGAACTTTCAAGAAAAAAATGTTTAATTCCTAAAAGTGCTCATGGCACAAATCCTGCTAGTGCAGTCATGGCAGGATTTGATGTTTTAACGGTTGAATGTGATGACGAAGGAAATATTGATTTTCAAGATTTGTCGATCAAGGTCAAGAAATTTGATAACCAAATAGGGGCCCTTATGTTAACTTACCCCTCTACTCATGGAGTTTTTGAATTGCAAATCAGAAAGATATGTGACTTAATTCACTCTGTTGGAGGATTTGTTTATTTAGATGGAGCAAATTTGAACGCTCAGGTTGGATTATGCAAACCAGGTGACTATGGTGTTGATGTTTGTCATTTGAATTTACATAAAACATTCTGCATTCCACATGGAGGCGGCGGACCAGGAGTAGGCCCAGTTGCTGCATCAGAAACTTTAAGCCCATTTCTTCCTACTCATTCTTTAATGGATAATAATTTATCTAATAGTTCCAATTATGTATCTTCTGCCAAGCATGGGAGTGCAAGTATTCTCCCAATAAGTTGGATGTATATAAAAATGGCTGGTCTTAGTGGTTTAAGGAAAGCAACTGCTCATGCAATTTTATCTGCAAATTATATTGCACATTCTCTAAAGCATAAATTCAAGATTCTTTATAAAGGAAAAAATAATTTTGTCGCACATGAATGTATTTTAGATTTTAGAGATTTAAAATCCAAAACTGGTTTGAGTGTAAATGATTTAGCTAAACGATTAATAGATTATAGTTTTCATGCACCAACTATAAGCTGGCCTGTTCCAGAGACTATAATGATAGAGCCTACTGAAAGTGAAAGTTTGGCTGAATTGGATAGATTTTGTGAGGCTATGCTTTTGATTGGAGAAGAAATCAGCGAAATAGAAAATAATATTGAATTAAATAATAATAATGTAATAAGCAATGCTCCCCATACACTGAAAGAGTTAATTTCGGATAATTGGAATTATCCTTATTCAAAAGAAAAAGCCTCTTTTCCTTATAAAACTCCAACAACTATTAAGTTTTGGTCTGCAGTTTCTAGAATAAATAATGCATATGGTGATCGCAATTTAATTTGTTCTTGCAATGTAAATCAAGAAGAGACTTTAGAAGAAAAAAAATGTGCTTAAAGGACTAGCGTCCTTTTCATTACTTAGTTATTATCGGTATGAATAAAAATTTAATATTTTCTTATAGAATTTTTTTAAATTTTTTTATTAAAATATTCAAGCATCAAATTTTTTTGGGGTATTTGAAGCTATGACCAAAGATTCTAAATCTGGTAATGTTACGCACCTGCCAGTAAAAAACATCGACTTACCAAATTTTGTCAATAATTCTTCATTAGATAATTCAAATTTTCGTTCCATTGAGGGAACTAATGTTATCAGGGTACCTTTTGGTAAAAAATTCTCGAAGAAAAAAAGGCCTGAAAAGAATCAAAATATCGCTACTCTAATACTTCCTTTAACTTCGTACAGTAATCCTACGCCTCCACACGTAGCATGATTTATATCAAGTTTAATTTACTTCTTTAAGAGTTTCTGAATAATAGTTTTGCAGTTGTAATGTTGCTTGATTCCAATCCCATTTTTCTGCTTCGATTCGGGCTTCTTTCCTCATAACTTCCCTTTTATCTTCATTCTCTAGAATTTTTTTTGTCGCTTCAATCAAACTTTGTACCCCATTATCTGTTTCATCAGGATCATATAAACAACCATTAATCCCATCGCTAATTATATCTGGAATCCCCCCCTTGTTGGCTCCGATCACTGGACATCCTGAGGCCATCGCTTCTAGTAAAACCAAACCAAGTGTTTCTGTACTAGAGGGAAATAAAAATATATCTCCAGAGGCATAGGCGCTAGCAAGTTCATCGCCAGATAAATATCCTACGAAATTAGTCTTAGTATTTTCGAAGATTTTTTCAAGCTGGTTTCTATACGGTCCGTCACCTACAAGTGCTAGGCAAGCATTAGGTATACTTTCTAAGACTGGTTTAATTCTCTCAATTTGTTTTTCTGCTGATAATCTTCCTACATAAATCAATAAATAATTAGCGTCTTCATATTTTCCAAATAATTTTTCTCTCATTTTCTCATTTCTTAATTCTGGTCTGAAACTGTCAGTATCTACTCCTCTTTGCCAAAGAGCAGTCCTTTGAATACCTTTGTCTTTTAACTCATTGACCATAGCGGTGGAAGTACATAAATTTAATAAGGCTTGATTATGAGCTGCTTTAAGTAATTCCCACAAAAGTGGCTCTAACATACCCATACCGTAATGTTCTAGATATTTCGGAAGATGGGTATGGTAACTAGCAATTAAAGGAATATTATTTGTTTTCGCCAACCATATGCCACCTAAGCCAAGTACAGCTGGATTAACAACATGTATCAAATCCGGGTTAAATTTTTCTAATTTATCTGATACAGCAGGACCTGGTAAACCAAGCTTCAACTCTGGGTATAAGGGTAATGGCATCGCAGCAACTCCAACCACAGTTGCTCCCATATATGATTCTGGACATCCCTCTGGACAAAAAATTATAACTTCATCACCATTTTTTATTAAAAATTCAATCGTTTTTGTCAGTCTTGTGACTATGCCGTCAACTTTAGGTAAAAAAGTTTCAGTAAACAATGCAATTTTCACTTTCTTAAAGTAGTTAATTCAGGAATTTTAATTAGTCTTTATAGCTTCAGCTTGTTTTTTTGTCCAGGATGAAACACAAGGTATGCGTTTAAG
>CACJUL010000046.1 GCA_902596585.1 uncultured Prochlorococcus sp. | reverse complement strand
AACACCAGGAGGGCCAGAAAAAATAAAATTACTAATTTTATCGTTTAATATTGCACTTCTTAAAAGCGAACTCTCACTCAAGATTGGTTGTTGACCAAAGAAATCATCCAATTTCTTTGGTCTTAATTTATCTGCCAAAGGTGCATTATTTTCTATTTGAGAATAATTAGTAAATAAATTTTCTGAATGCATATAAATAAATCAAAAAACCATTACTTTTAATTCTATGTAATAACTGTAGGTGTTTCCATTTGAGTAATTTTTGAAATATTTAATAAAGCATCTAAATCATTTATTAGAGGTTTCAGAGCAACCTGAGGATTTAATGAAAGATTTTGTTGAGGATTGAAAAATTTCTCAAAGTAAAGTCTTAATGTTGCACCCTTAGTTCCAGTTCCAGAAAGACGCACAATTACTCGGGAATTATCATCAAGCACTAACCTTAAACCTTGATTTTCACTTAATGAATTATCTACAGGATCTAAATATGAAAAGTTATCTGCAATTTTGACTAAATGGCCAGCAAAATTAGTCCCTTTTAAATTTTCAAGCATAGAAGATAGATTACCAAAGATTTGATTAGCAGTATTTGAGGGGATCGCCTCATAATCATGTCTTGAATAATAATTCCTGCCAAATTGTTTCCAATGATTCTGCATTAAATCACTTACCGAACATTTTTTCTCAGCTAAAACTTGTAACCAATATAAAACTGCCCATAATCCATCTTTTTCTCTTACATGATTACTACCTGTTCCGAAACTTTCTTCACCACATAAAGTAATCAAATTCGAATCTAAAAGATTTCCAAAAAACTTCCAACCAGTAGGTGTCTCAAAACAAGGTATATTTAATGCTCTAGCAACATTATCAACCGCCGAGCTGGTTGGCATGGATCTTGCCACACCTGTGATACCGTCTTTATAAGCTGGGACACATTTGGTGTTAGCAGTCATAACTGCAAGGCTGTCACTAGGATTTACAAAACATGCTCTTCCTAAAATCATATTCCTGTCTCCATCTCCATCGCAAGCAGCACCAAAACTATAAGATTTTTTATTTAATAACAAATCAGCCAAGTGAGATGCGTAAGTAAGATTAGGATCAGGATGTAAACCTCCAAAATCTTTTAACGGCTTACCATTCATGACACATTCATTTGCAAGGCCCATTTTTTCAACAAAAATATTTTTTGCATATGGCCCTGTGACCGCATTCATTGCATCAAAGATTAACGAGAAGTCTTTTTTTAAAAAATCACTAATTTGATCAAAATCAAAGATTTTCTCCATCAAATTAGAATAATCTTTCAATCCATCAATAATTTCTAAGGTGGTTTCACCGTAGGAATAAATTCCATATTCGCTAAAGTCAGGTAATTGAATATTACAAATTTTATAGTTAGTTAGTAATTGTGAAGCCTTGAAAATCTTATTAGTAATCATCTCAGGCGCTGGACCACCATTAGAAATATTCAATTTCACTCCAAAGTCGCCATCAATTCCACCAGGATTATGACTTGCAGATAGGATAATTCCACCAATTGCATTTTCTTTTCTAATTAAATGTGACGTCGCAGGTGTTGATAATAAACCGTATTTTGGGACAATAACCTTTTGAACTTTATGAGCAACGCATATTTGCACAATTTTTTCTATTGCTTCAATATTGCCATACCTACCATCGCCACCGACTACTAATGTTGAGCCTTGTAAATCTTCCAATGATTGTAAGATTGCCTCAATAAAAATTTCTAGGTAATGTTTTTCCTGAAACTTTAAAGTGCTTTTTCTCAATCCTGAAGTTCCTGGTTTTTGATCTAAAAAAGGGGAATTGATATTAATTAGATTAACTTCAGTCATAAATATGAAAAACTTCCAAAAATCTAACTAAATTAATGAGGCATTTCGGATGTTCTTAACATAGCGATAAACCATAATGAGGATATTAATAATGCACTTAGAATTCCATAGTTAACGCCAAATTTAGAAATTGTAATTGGAACTATAAGTGGAAATGTTAATGCTCCCAACAAAGGAGTAAAGGCTACAATTTTTTTCAGCATTAAATTAATTAATTAAAACCATTCTGTTTCAGCTTTATCTTTTTCGTTTGTATCGTCAAGTGGAGTAGTTCTATCAAATTTCATTGAGATACTTTTTTCTTGCTCACCAGATACATCAACAGCTTTAATATCATACTTTTGACTACCATCTCTAAATGGAACTTGAATTCTAAAAGTGCCATCAGCAGCTAAAGGAACATCTTCTCCACCAATAGTAAGTTTTGCAGAAGGTTCAGTGGCTCCGTACACAATTAATTCAGCATCTGCGACTAGCCAGAAAGATCTACTCTTAGTTATTCCACTTCCAGACTCATTTAGTCCTGAAGACCATTTACCCGCACCTGAATCAGTAAGATTATCCTTCGAATTTGTTGAATTTACATTTTCCATAAATTCTTCTGAACCGACTTTCCTTCTAAAAGGAATATTTGTAGCTGCTTGATATAACCTTTCATGAATACCATGTTGTTCAGAAACCATGGGATTTGAAATATCTGAAATTGACTCAGAAGTAGAATCCAGATTAAAAGGTACGAATTTGTCAAGAATTTGCTCAGATGGATGAGATCCTGGAACATGACTTATTGATGAAAAGGCCAAAGACATCCAGTTGAAACCATATTTGTAACCTAGTTCAACCTTATAATCTCTGTCAGCAAGTGGGATTGGTAAATACCACTCAGTACTATAACTATCCACTGCTATCTCCCTTAGTGTTCCTTGATTTAAATTACTTCCATCAGAACCAGTTGCATCAAATAATCTCAAACATAATTTATTTGCTCCCAAAGATTGCGCTTTTTCTCTGTCAGTATCAGAAATTTGCCAAAAAACATAAGCCCAATCTGGATCTCTTGGTAAGAAAACTACATTTGTCTTAACTTCATCACTACTTGCAGAGTTATTGAACTCAAATGTATCTTCTGATTCTGACTGGGTTGTATTATTAATAACTTTGTTTACGGATTTTTCTTGGTATTTAAAAATTAGGTCAACTAGTACTGCTTTTGTTTTACGACTATATAAAGGAACTGATAGTTTACTTGCTTCTTGACGTAATTGTCTGAGAGTAAGGGAAAGCAATTGATCTTTATTCATGATCCCATCGGCCACTTGAAAATCTCCGTTTTTGTTTGGGATCAGTATGTTCTTTTTTTTTGGTAATTGTGTGTCTTTTTGCCCTGTCGTCAGGATCCTCTGACTACTAAAAAATTCTCAGAATTGATATTTCTCTTCAAAACAGTTGGTATCAAAGCAATTAATTAATTTTTAAGGCTTTGTTAAATGTAAATTAATTTTCTTTTTTTTTAAATTTTATTACCTGAATTTGTTAACGACTCAACAAAAATATATTTTTTCTTCGGGATCAATTAAAAGATAATTCAGCTTTGTCCAACAAGAA
>CACJUL010000045.1 GCA_902596585.1 uncultured Prochlorococcus sp. | reverse complement strand
ATATTTAGATAAAGTTGCAGAAAAAAAGGAAAGTTCTTTCGATAAAAATTTGAGAATCTTCATGCAAGGTATTAGTGATAGCAAATATCTGAGTGGTTATTGATGAAAAAATATAAAAAACTTGTTCAAATTTTACCGCTTGATCAAAGACGATTTAAGATTCTTTATATCTTTAGCTTGCTTTTAATATTTGGTTTGTTTGGCAGATTAGTGAGATTGCAAGTCTTTAATGCCTCAGATTTGCGAAGTGAGGCGAGATTAATACAATCTTCGAAAACTACCTCCTTAAAAAGGAGGAGATCAATTGTTGATAGAAATAATAGATTAATTGCCTATGACAAACAACTTTATAGGTTATGGGCTCATCCAAAATATTTTAATTTTCCTGGTGATTCAATAAGAGGAATACGCAGTATTGAAGAAGTTACAGAAAAATTGTCACCTATTTTAAATTTAAAAGATGAAATACTCTTAGGAAAATTTAAAAATAAAGTAAATGGCATTAAGCTTTTGGATGAAATTTCTGAAGAAAAAGCAAAAAATATTATTAATCTTCAAATTAGTGGGCTTGATTTGTTTAAATATTCTCAAAGATATTATCCACAAGGGGAACTTTATTCTAATCTTGTTGGTTTTGTTAATGATGAAAATAAAGGATCAGCAGGTTTAGAGCTTCATTTAGATAAAAAAATTAAAATTTTTAAAAAAAGTAATTTAATAAAAAGAGGAGGCGATGGCACTCCTCTACCTGACAATTCAGGCCCAGGTGATTTTGTTTCTGATTACAAAACTTTAGGTCTAACCATAGACTCAAAATTGCAGAAAGCGTCATTTAATGCTTTATCAAAGCAAGTTAATAAATGGAAAGCAAAGAGAGGTTTTGCAATAGTTATGGATGTTAATAATGGCGAGATCATTTCCTTGGTTACAACACCTTCATATGATCCGAATAAATTTTGGCAGTATGATCCTGAACTCTTCAAAAGTTGGTATTCTCAAGATTTATTTGAACCTGGTTCTACTTTTAAGCCTATTAATCTTGTATTGGCTTTGGAAGAAAAAGTAATCCCCAAAAATGGTTTTGTTGAAGATATAGGAAAAATTAATGTTGGAGGATGGACACTTTTTAATTGGAATAAAAAAGGTAATGGATACATTGATTATCCAAAAGTTTTGCAGGTTTCAAGTAATGTAGGGATGGTAAAAATAATGCAAAATTTAGACCCTACAACTTATTGGAATTGGCTAAATAATTTAGGGATAAATAAAAAATTAGTGACTGACCTGTATGAATCATCTGCAGGCCAACTAAAAAGAAAAGATTTATTTGTAAATCAATCAATTGAGCCTGCTGTGGCTTCTTTTGGTAAAGGGTTCTCAATTTCTCCACTTAAGTTGGTTCAACTTCATGCGGCTATAGCAAATGGCGGTTATGAAGTAACTCCACATGTAACTTCAGGTTTCCAAGAAAGAATAAATAAACATTCAAAAAAACAACTTTTTTCAATGGAGGCCTCTAAAACTGTTCTTGAATGGATGGAGACCGTGGTTGATAAAGGAAGTGGATCAGGAGCTAAAATTGAGGGATATAGAATAGCTGGAAAAACAGGGACTTCTCAAAAAGCTTTAAATGGTTCTTACACAAGCAAAAAAGTTTGCAGTTTTGTTGCCACCTTGCCAGTCAATGATCCGAAATATGTTGTACTTGTGGTTGTCGATGAGCCATCTAAATCATATGCATATGGTTCAACTGTTGCTGTACCAGTTGCGAAAGAAATTATTGAGAGTCTAATAGTTATTGAGAAAATACCTCCTAGGATAAAAGATCCCGGAATAATTGTTAAAAAACCCTAAAATTTTCCAAATTTATAAATATTTGATGTGTTATTGGATGATTTCGTTATTAATTAAAGCTAGTTTATATATGTAAATGATTATTTGGATATGAAATCAATTTTAGATCAATTGTCTTTAATGACAATTGTTGTAGCAGATACAGGAGATTTAGATTCAATAAAAAAATTTCAACCAAGGGACGCTACTACTAATCCATCACTAATACTAGCTGCCGCTAAGAATCCTGATTATGTGAAATTAATTGATAAATCTTTAGAAAGTTCAGAAGAGACGTTGTCTAAGGGATTCTCTGAGGTTGAATTAATTAAAGAAACTGTCGACCAAGTTTCAGTATTTTTTGGAAAAGAAATATTGAAAATTATTTCAGGGCGGGTTTCTACAGAAGTTGATGCCAGATTAAGCTTTGATACTGAAGCCACAGTGAAAAAAGCAAGAAAATTAATTAATCTCTACAAAAAATTTGGAATCGAAAAGGAAAGAATCTTAATTAAGATTGCAGCAACTTGGGAAGGAATTAAAGCCGCTGAAATTTTGGAAAAAGAGGGTATTAAATGCAACCTAACTTTACTTTTTAACTTTTGCCAAGCAGTTACTTGTGCAAATGCAAAGATAACATTAATTTCCCCGTTCGTTGGTCGCATATTGGATTGGCATAAAACAAAAACTGGTAAAACCAGTTTTGAAGGTGCTGAAGATCCTGGTGTTATTTCGGTTACACAAATTTATAAGTATTTTAAAGAAAAGGGATTCAAGACAGAAGTAATGGGAGCGAGTTTTAGAAATGTTGATGAAATAAAAGAATTAGCAGGTTGCGATCTTTTGACAATCGCACCAAAGTTTCTTGAGGAATTGAAAAAAGAAAAAGGAGAGTTAATTAGAAAATTAGATGCAAGTAACCAAATAAATAACTCTATTGATTATAAATTTGAAGAAAAAGATTTCAGATTGAATATGTTAGAAGATCAAATGGCAAGTGAGAAACTTAGCGAGGGTATCACTGGCTTCAGTAAGGCTATAGAAGAATTGGAAGAGCTGCTAATTAAGAGATATTCTGAAATTAAAAAGCATAAATTGATTTCTGCAAACTAAATTTAAGTTCGTACTTAAAAAAGAATTAAGACCCACTTTTTGTTAAAAGCCGTCTGATAACTCTTTTTGCAATATCTTCATAACTCATTTCTCCTGATAATATTTGAGCAATACGTTTAGGTGCTGTTTTTCTTTTGACACCTAGTTGGTATCCAGTTCTGGGAAATCTATAAAACACCTGTGCTATTCTTTTACCCCAAACCATTGATTTCCCCCAAATGTTGTTAATTTTTTTCGTATAAAGATTTAAATCATCTATTTTCCCCGATAGGCATTGATCTATGTATTCTGCAGCATAAAAACTGCTAATCAAAGATGGTCTTATTCCTTCAGCTAAAAATGGATCGCATAAAGATGCTGCATCTCCAACTGCTAAAACTTTGTCACCATTAATTGGGTGGAAGCCATTCCATATTCTGAGTTTCTTATGAATTACTTTATGAGGAAAATCATCAAAACCGAAGCTTCTGAGTACTTGTTTATTTATAGCTTGATTTTCTAAGAGACCATTATTTATAAAAGTACCTAAACCAATATTTAAGCTTTCTTTTAGGGGGAATGCCCATGCAAACCCATATTTTATAAATCCAAACTCAAATCTAACTGCATCTACGGGGATTTCACCTAAACCTTTTAATCTTAG
>CACJUL010000044.1 GCA_902596585.1 uncultured Prochlorococcus sp. | reverse complement strand
AACCCACGCATTGTTTTTGGATGAATCACCACTTTCAAATGGCGCCTTACCCCAACAATGAGTAGCCGAATTTACTAGCCAAGTTACGTGATAGACGACTACAAGTCTCAATGGAATGCCCCATAACACCAAAGCCCAACCACCAACTCCTAATTTTTGTCCTATTGCGTACAGAGAAAGTCCAATAGGGATTTGTAACAATAAAAAATATTTATTTAGGAATCTATAGTATGGATCTTTAATTAAATCTGCACTTAGTTTTGGAACAGCTTTTAGTGCTTCAACATCTTTGAACATCCAACCCATATGACTCCACCAAAAACCTTTTTTACTGTTGTGATGATCAACTTCTGTATCTGAAAAAGAGTGATGATGCCTATGCAAACCGACCCAATCAATTGGTCCATGCTGGCAACTTATAGCTCCACAGGTAGCAAAAAATCTTTCTAACCATCTTGGAACAATGAATGATCTGTGTGATAACAATCTGTGATATCCAAGAGTGACTCCTAAACAAGCAGTTACCCAGTAAAAAAATAATAATGATACGATTGCAGGGATACTCCAAAATTTTTGTTGTATAGCTACAAGAGAAAGTATATGAATTACAACCATGAAAACGATTGTTCCCCAAGTTTTATGCAATCTTGGAGGATATCTTTTTGAATGATTTGAAGGCTCCAGTAATTTTTCTGAAAGTTCTATAACTTTTTCAGCTGGAACAGGTTTTTTTAATTTTGCCGTTTCTTGGAAAATTACTGAATTCATGATATTGAAATGCTGTTTTCAAAATTACCGATATGTAATATTATCATACTATACTATTGATAAGTTTAATTATCTGTGAGTCAAGGATATCGCGATAAATTATCTAGAGGTCGAAGGGCTATGGCTCATTTGATACATCTTTGGCATGAGAGAAATGGTTGGTCACATAGGGTTTTGCCATTACTTTCTGAAATTCTTGATTTAGGTAAAGTTCATAATTCGCAAATTTCTAATCTTAGGAATGGAAAGTTATCTTCACCTGGGCCTGAAGTTTTTCTTGCTTTAGCTCAAGTTAATACGATTCTTGATCAAGGTATAGAAAAAATCAGGGATCGTTTAGAAAGTGATTACCCAGAGTTATGGAAATCATTGCAAGAGTCTGCATTACCCTTGAAGAATGATTCTGGTAATCCATTGTCTGCTGGGGAGTTATTTGAGATATTTTCAGGATTGCAATCTCTCCCCTCATCTTTTGATTGGTATATAGAAGATGAAGAAGCTTCTGCTTTAAGTGATGCCCTTTCTGTGCATTTTTGTCAGAATAAGGCTTGGAGATCATGTAAAATTCAGGTAATGGGTGCTTATGCTGTAAATAAATCTTCTCGTAGAGAACGTTTTGCTGAGGTAATAGCAGGAATTAGAGACTATACAGCAGAAGAGTTAGATGGAGAACTACTTGACTTATATGAGGCTTCAAAAAAACTCTCTTATTTTCAGGGTAGAGGACCTAATGATTTTCTTGCAGAATTAAGAAATTTAGCTTCTGGAACATAATATGAATTTTCATAATTAATGACACTAAACAATAACTTAAAATTGGCTGAACACTTTGTTCTTTCTGTAGAAGAGAGTTTAAGCCAAGTTTTTCAAGAAAGATCCAATCAGGTTTTCCAGAAATTAGAAAATATTTTGACAATTTTTAAGGAAGAAAAAGTTTCTACTAGTCATTTCAATCAATCTTCTGGTAGTGGTCATGGTGATATATCTCGAGAAAAAATTGATGCTGTTTTTGCAAGATTTTTTCTTGCTGAAAAGGCAGCTGTGAGGATGCAATTTGTAAGTGGAACGCATGCAATAAGTTCTGTCTTATTTGGAATTCTTAGGCCTGGAGATGTGATGTTATCTCTTACAGGACGACCATATGACACCTTAGAAGAAGTGATAGGAATAAGAGGAGGAGGTCAAGGCTCACTAAAAGATTTTGAGATTGACTATAAGCAAATAAATATCTGTGAGAATTTTGATTCCTTTGAAGAAAAAATTGTTCATTTTTTCCAAGAAAATTCATGCAAATTAGTATTTATACAAAAAAGTTGTGGATATAGTTGGAGAAAATCTCTTGCGAATCATGAGATAGAGAAAATTTGTAGTCTGATTCACTCTCTTGATCCTAACTGCATATGTTTTGTTGATAACTGTTATGGGGAGCTTGTTGAAGACAGTGAACCAATTTCTAGAGGAGCAAATATAATAGCTGGATCATTGATTAAAAATTTGGGAGGGACAATCGTTCCTACTGGTGGGTATGTTGCAGGGGATGCAGAGTTAGTTGAGATGGCATGTTCTAGATTAACCTCACCGGGCATTGGTTCATCTGCAGGAATAAATTTTGGATTAGGAAGATTAATTTTGCAGGGTTTGTTTTTAGCACCACAAATTGTTCACGAATCATTAAAGGGTGCTGATATGGTTGCCTTAGTTTTTAAAAATTTGGGATTTAAGGTTTTGCCAGAGCCAGCAACTTACAGATCTGATCTTATTCAGTCAGTAAGATTAAATAATCCTGATTTGGTACAAAAAGTTTGTCAATCTTTTCAAAATTCTTCACCAGTAGATTCTTTTCTTAATGTTTTTCCATCATCAATGGATGGATATGATTCAAAATTACTAATGGCAGGAGGTACATTTATTGAAGGTAGTACAAGTGAATTTTCCGCGGATGCTCCTCTAAGAGATCCTTACAATATTTTTGTTCAAGGTGGTTCTCACATAGCTCACATCAAAATTGCACTAATTCAATTATTATTTGAATTATTAGAGGAAAAATTAATCTCAAAGGATTCTCTACTTTCTTTATCAACTTAATCATGTCTTACCAGTTTCCAGACAACCTTAACTATGCTGATACCCATGAGTATGTCTTGGAAGAAAATGGATTGTTAAGAATTGGAGTTAGTGAGTTTGCTATAGATCAATTAGGAGATATTGTTTTTGTTGAGTTGGCGGATCAAGGGAAGACTTTAAAGAAAGGTGAGACTTTTGGAACAATAGAATCTGTTAAGGCTGTTGAGGAAGTCTACTTGCCTTTTTCAGGGGAAATAGTTTCCGTAAATGATAGTGTTATTGATAACCCTGAGCTTTTACAGAATGATCCGATTGGAGAAGGTTGGTTAGTTATTTTGAAACCAGAATCAGATGTATCAATTGCTGATTTGATGACTTCTGAGGAATATCAATTAAAGGTTGTACCAAAATAAGGCAAACTTCTTAAAAAGAGCTATTTTAAAGAAAAATATTTTAATATGACATCCAAATTAGGGTCCGATTTGTTTATAGATAGGCATCTGGGGTTAGGAGATAATGATGAGATAAGTATGCTAAAAAAACTTGGTTTTAATAATATTGATCAATTTATAAAACAAGTTATTCCTGAAGATATTCAGCTTAAAGATAAATCTTCAGAAATATTACCCCAAGGTTGTTCAGAAATTGAGGCTTTAAATGAATTAGAAGAGATTGCTAAGAAAAATACTAAAATGAGATCACTAATAGGCCTTGGTTATTATGACAATCACATGCCTAAAGTAATCCAAAGACATGTTCTTGAAAATCCTAGGTGGTACACGTCTTATACTCCATATCAAGCAGAAATTGCACAGGGAAGATTAGAAGCTCTATTTAACTTTCAGACGATTGTTTGTGAACTAACAGGATTCCCTGTTGCCAACGCATCTTTATTAGATGAGGGCACTGCTGCTGCAGAAGCTATGGCCATGAGTTTTGCTGCAAGAAAAAATAAATCTTCAAAAGTGTACTTAGTGGAATCAAATGTTTTTGATCATACTTTTAATGTTTTACAAACCAGAGCAAAACCTTTGGGAATATCCTTAAAACGCTTTTCTCAAAGCAATCTTCCTAATCATGATGATGTTTTTGGAATTTTGTTGCAATTACCAGGTAAAAATGGGCAATTATTTGACCCCACATTCTTAATATCCCAAGCGCATAGATCACAAATTATTGTAACTGCTTCTATTGATCCATTGGCACAAGTTTTAATTAAACCAATTTCTGAATTTGGTGTTGATGTAGCAGTGGGTAGTATGCAAAGATTTGGTGTTCCAATGGGGTTTGGTGGGCCCCATGCAGCATATTTTGCCTGT
>CACJUL010000043.1 GCA_902596585.1 uncultured Prochlorococcus sp. | reverse complement strand
AACTACTATTACTTCATAATTACTGATATTTGTATTTAATTTTTGATTCTCAAGCGCAAATAGACATTTCTCTAATATAGGTAACCTATTGTAAGTCGGTATAACAATACTTACATTCATGATTATGTCTTAAATATGCATAATATATAGAACTCTAAAAGAAAAAATAAAAAATATTCCCTAATCAGCTGCACCGCCATTATTTGCTGTACCTGTAACGTTTCCACCATCAGGTCTTCCATCAGTTCTTAATTTCCTTTTTTTGAATTTTCTAGCATAGGCTCTATTCCGTTCCTGCTTTTCTTTTTTTAGATTCCTTCTCTTAGACATAGAATTTTTAACTTTTAATTATATTAGCTCACTATGAGCACTATATATTTTACCATCTTCCATATTTAATATCCTATCAGCCATATCAGAAATTCTTGGATCATGCGTCACCATAAGTACAGAACAATTTTGCTCTTTTGCTAGTTTCCTTAAAAGGGTTACTATTTCTCTTCCGGTGACGCTATCTAAAGCAGAAGTGGGCTCATCAGCTAATAAAAGTTTTGGGTTAGCAGATAAAGCTCGAGCAATTGCTACTCTCTGTTTCTGCCCACCAGATAAGTCATTTGGCAGCTTTTTATGATGATCTTCTAATCCTACTGCTGACAACCAATTACGTGCTATTTCACGTCTTTGCAAGTATGTTAAACCTTTTATTAAATCGGCACCCATCTGGACATTTTGTTCTGCTGTTAAACATCTCAGAAGATTGTGACCTTGAAAAATCATTCCAATACTTCTTCTAAGAATCTGACGAGTTTTCCTTGATGCTCCATTTAACTGATTATTTAATACAGTCAAATCTCCACTTTGACAGGTTCTCAAGGCACCAATTAATGTTAGAAGAGTCGTTTTACCACATCCAGAAGGTCCTTTCAAAAGAACCAACTCTCCTTTATCAATATTTAAATTAACGTCATTAAGAACTTGTTTTTTATTCTCATTTTTTCCATAAAAGTGACTCAAATTATTTATTGAGACTGTTTTAAGGTTTTTGACATTATTTTTTAATTTTTTAGCTTTAATCATTTATTTTTAATTGTTAAAAAATTTCAGCAGGGTCAGCATCAACTAATTTACGCATCGCAACAGCGGCGGATCCCATACACATAACTAAAACTAAAACGAAAATTAAAATCGTTTTTTCTGCATCCATTATTATTGGGAGTTTAGTAGAACTTCTTATAACTGAGTAGAGTATTTGACCAGAGAAATAAGCAGGTAAATAACCAAACAATGCCAACAAAAAACCTTCTCTAGCTACAACAAAGAAAAGAGATTTAAGTCTATACCCCATTGCCAATAAGGTGGCGTACTCAGGGAGGTGATCTGTGACGTCACTATAAAGAATTTGATAAACAACCACGCACCCCACAACGAAACCCATCAGTGCTCCCAAACTAAATATAAAACCTATTGCAGTACTATTTTTCCAATAATTCTTTTCAAATTCTATAAATTGATTTTTTGTAAGAACCCTTACATCATTTGGGAGTGAGTTATTTAATATCCTTGAAATAAATTCAGGATCAGATCCTTTTTTTAGCTTTACCAAACCAATTTCTATACTGCCAGGAGGATTAGCAGGGAAAAGTCTTAAGAAGGTTTCTCGACTAGTTATCAAATTACCATCTGCACCAAAAGATGGTCCCAACTCCACAAGGCCCTCAACAATTACTCTTTTTCCAGCAACCTCAGTCTCAACTTTTTTTTCAGATAAGAACCATTCTTCAATCGGTCCAAATTCAGGTCTAGATAATTTGTCAAAAAGAACTCTTGATGGATTTCTCAATTTATAAGCTTTCTTTGAGAATCCCTCATCTAAAAGTAGTGAATCGGAGGGATTAAAACCTAATGCAAGTATTGATCTAGTTTTAAGATTTTCGGGATTTCTCCAAAGTAAATAATTTAGATTAACGGGAGCAGTTTTTTCAACATCCTCTAATGCGAGAGTTTGAATTAATCTTCTTTTTGGGAATCCACTCATGCTTATAGAACTTTTTGATCTGGGACTTATCAAAACAAGATCGGCATCTAGCAGTTTATGGATAGTTACGCTTGTATCAAATAAACCATCTCTAAAACCTAATTGCATAAACATCAAAATCCCTGCAAAACTGATTCCAGCTATGGCAACAGCTAGCCTTAATGGTTGCCTAGTTAATAACAACCAAGCTAATGGTATTTTTCTGAATTTTAAAAAAGAAAAACTCATTAGGGAATAAATTTTGCAATCACTTTCATTCCTGCATAGTTTTGAACGATATCTATAGAATCTTGATCTAGTTTTACTTGTACCTCAATAATTCGTGAATCAGCATCCCCTGTTGGATCAGTAGATAAAACTTTTCTCTGTTTTACCTGAGGATTTATTCTAATTACCTCTCCTTTGAGAATTTTTTGAAAACCACCATTTTCACTGCTCAATTGGACATTCTGAGAAATAAAGACTCTATCGATATCAGATTCATAAACCTCTATTAGAGCTTCCATATTTTGACTAGAACCAATATCTAATATCCCTTCATTTTTAGGCCTCTCACCTACTCTAGTATTTATTCCAAGTATAAAACCATCAATTGGACTCCTCAGTTTTGAATTAAACAGATCTATCTTGATATTTTTTTGGTCCCCGATAAGGTTTATTTTTTGTTTTTGCAACTTTAATAATTCATCTTTTCTCTGCGAAAACTGTACAAATGAATATGCATCTTTGCTCAAAGCTAGTTTGTACCTTTGAATTTGCTCTTTCTTTAGGGCAATTTCTTCGTTAATTGTATTGATTAGATCTTCATTCCTTTCAAGATTAGAAATCAATTTTTCTCTATTTTCAAAAATCGCCAAAACATCACCTTTTTTTACGAAATCTCCTTCATTTACTAAAATTTCTACTATTCGAGGAGACGAGCCAAACTGACTTATCGGGGCTGCTAATTGCCTAATCTCTCCAGAGGGTGAAAGAGTCCCCAGTGCGGCAACAGCTGTAATATTTGGAATGAAATCTGTAGTTATTTCATCTTTTAATTTGGAATTAGATTTATTATTGCTAGAACAGGAAAAGAGCCCAAATGATAATGGAGCAAACAATAGTAGATAAATAATTAAATTTTTGAATTTTGTTAATTTCATTAAAAATCGAAGAGTACTGTTTTGATATAGTTATTGACCCATTTTTCATCAAAATATTTTAAGAGAACCATGCTTGTCTTTTCATTTTTCATTTGTTGCACACAATAATTCTTTTGGTAATCTATTCTTTCTTTAACAATTTCTTCATTAAATTCAGGTTTAGCTTTTTTACTTAATTTGATCAGAATAGAGAGATATTGATCAACAACTCTGCAAAAATCATTTTTTTCAGATTTACTTTTTAATGAAGCAAAAAATACATTTTTAGAAAAAATCCCCCCCCATTTAGGAATCTCTCTCAATGAAGTAAAAGAGCTTTTATCAACCTCAGAAAGTAATTTTTCGTATTTCAAACCTTGTTTTTGTGATGATGGGGATAAATCAACAATGGCAGCAGAAACAATATCATTTATTTTTACCAAATCCATCCCAAAAATTGGGATATCAAACTTTGGATCAGGGAAAAAAACGCAGTGTAATATTTTAAGATTCTTAGAAAATTCTGCTACTTCAATATGCAACTTTCTAAAACCTTTTGCTTTATGAAATTCATTTTCAATATAAAGTTCTCTGCCTATTTCTTTAGATATTATATTAGTTAGTTTTGGATCAATTTTTATACTCTTGAGGTCCTCAAGCATGGATCTATGCTCTCTGATATTTTGTAATAAATCCAAAATAAGAGGGTCAGTTAATTTTGTTTTAGTTAAAGATTCAGACAACAAGGCTAAAAAGTATCAAAATGGAATTTAAAGAGAGAACCGAAATGAACGTAGGAGATGTTAATTACTACACCCATTCAAGCAAAACCAGATGTGTGTTTGTGGATAATAAAGAATTGCCGCTTATAAGCATTGATATTTGGTGCAAAGCAGGTTCTTCATTTGAGGATGTTGATAAAAACGGCACTGCTCATTTTCTAGAACATATGATTTTTAAAGGATCTAACAAAATAATGCCGGGTGAGTTTGACCATAAAATTGAGTCACTAGGCGGATTAAGTAACGCTTCAACTGGTTATGATGATGTACATTACCATGTATTAGTTCCACCCAGTAACTTTAGAGAATCACTTGCTCTTTTGACAAATATTGTCGTTTGTCCAGTTTTTAATCCTGATGAATTTATAAAAGAAAAAGGGGTAGTTATTGATGAAATAAAACAACAAAATGATCAGCCAGAAGAAAGACTATTTAATTATTTTTTAAAAAGGGTTTGGTTAAGTCCGAATTATGCTAATTCGATTCTGGGAACAGAACATAGTATTAAAAACTTAGAGATAAATGACCTTGTGAAATTTCACAGGAAAAATTACAATACTGAAAAAATTTGTATTGCAATTGCAGGGAATCTCTCTGAACAGATTTATAAAATTTTTGAAAAAAGTGATCTATCTGGCATAAAAGAACGTCCAAATTTAATAGATTTAAAAAATATGCCTTCTTTAAAAATCAGGAATGGTAGAGAGTCAGTTAAGTTTGAT
>CACJUL010000042.1 GCA_902596585.1 uncultured Prochlorococcus sp. | reverse complement strand
TCTTGGGAGAGGTGGCCGAGTGGTTGAAGGCGCAGCACTGGAAATGCTGTATAGGGGCAACTTTATCGAGGGTTCGAATCCCTCTCTCTCCGTTTTATATTAGTTGATTTTGGTTAGTTACATCAACAAATTTGTTTTATGAATAAACTCAATACTAAGTAAAAATCAGTTTAATAAGTATTAAATAATCTTAGTTTATTTAAATTAAGTTGAAAATATTCCATTTTTACTATTATATGTAAATATCCAAGATAAAAATTATTTAAATTATTTAAAAAAATTTTGCTTAAATTTAGCAATCTAAAATCATGGGGCAAATAGTTGGAATTGACTTAGGTACTACTAACTCTGTTGTTGGAGTTATTGAAGCTGGTCGTCCAATTGTAATTGCAAATTCAGAAGGTTCTAGAACAACACCTTCAATAGTTGGTTTTACTAAAGACAAAGAAATACTAATAGGAGAGCAAGCAAGAAGACAAATTGTTTTAAATCCTAAGAATACTTTTTATAACTTAAAAAGGTTTATTGGTAGTGACTGGGATGAATTAGATGAGACAAGTATTTCTGTTCCATATAATGTGAAAGCGAATAACAATGGAAGTGTAAGGGTTCTCAGTCCAAATACAGAGAGAGAATATGCTCCGGAAGAGTTGGTCAGCTCATTAATTAGAAAATTAATCAATGATGCTGAAACTTACCTTGGGGATACAGTTGATTCTGCTGTTATAACTGTGCCTGCCTATTTTAATGAATCGCAAAGGCAAGCCACAAAAGATTCTGCAATTTTAGCTGGTATAAAAGTAGATAGAATTCTTAATGAACCAACTGCAGCTGCTTTAGCTTATGGTTTTGAAAAAAGTAGCTCTAATAATGTTTTGGTTTTTGATTTAGGCGGAGGAACATTTGATGTTTCATTATTAAAAATTTCTAATGGTGTATTTGACGTTAAAGCTACATGTGGAGATACACAATTAGGGGGCAATAATTTTGACTCAAAAATAGTAGATTGGCTTGCAGAAAAATTCCTAGCTAAAAATGAAATTGATCTAAGAAGAGATAGACAGGCTTTGCAGAGATTAACTGAAGCTGCTGAAAAGGCTAAATGTGAATTGTCAGGATTGCAAAAAACGAAAATATCCTTACCATTTATAACTACTAGTAAAGAAGGACCACTTCATATTGAAGAGATCATTGATAGAAAATTATTTGAATCATTATCTCAAGATCTTTTAGACAGATTACTAGAACCAGTACAAATAGCTCTAGAAGACTCTGGATGGAACGCTGAAGATATTGATGAAGTGGTACTTGTAGGAGGAAGCACAAGAATTCCAATGGTTCAACAATTAGTAAAAACTCTTGTTCCTAATGATCCTTGTCAATCGGTAAATCCAGATGAAGTCGTCGCAATTGGCGCAGCAATACAATCGGGAATTATTAGTGGTGATTTAAAAGATTTATTACTAAATGATGTTACACCTCTATCTTTAGGTTTAGAAACTATTGGTGGTCTAATGAAGGTCCTTATTCCTAGAAATTCACCAATACCCGTAAGACAATCTGATGTTTTTAGTACATCAGAAGCCAATCAATCTTCAGTTGTAGTTCAAGTAAGACAAGGTGAAAGACCATTGGCCGCTGAAAACAAATCACTTGGTAAATTTAGATTATCTGGAATACCTCCTGCACCGAGGGGAATTCCACAAGTTCAAGTAGCTTTTGATATTGATGCAAATGGTCTTTTAGAAGTTAGTGCAACTGATAGAACAACAGGAAGAAAGCAAACAGTTACAATTTCAGGAGGATCTAATTTAAATGAACAAGAAATAAATTCAATTATTGAAGAAGCGAAGCTAAAAGCTAATGAAGATAGAAAGACAAGATCTGTCATTGATCGAAAAAATAATGCTTTAACTCTTATTGCACAAGCTGAAAGAAGACTTAGAGATGCTTCATTGGAATTTGGTCCATATGGTGCTGAAAGACAACAGCGAGCTGTTGAGTTAGCAATTGAAGATGTAGAACAATATATAGACGATGATGATCCTCAAGAATTAGAAATATCAGTTAGTGCTCTTCAAGAAGCATTATTTGGTTTAAACAGAAAATTTGCAGCTGAAAGGAAGACTGAAAATAATCCACTACAGAGTATTAAAAATACATTTGGTTCAATAAAGGATGAGCTATTTTCTGATGATTATTGGGATGATGATCCGTGGGATAATCAAATAAATAGTAATTATAGAAATTCGAGGTATGGTAATTCTAGGGATGATGATCCATGGGACAATGACTATTTCCTCTAAAAAAGACTATTTGTCAATTTTGGGTTTATCTCATAATTTTGACGATAAAGAACTTAAAAAGGCTTTTCGAAGAGAAGCAAGAAAATGGCATCCAGATTTAAATAAAAACGACCTAAATGCTGAAGAAAGATTTAAATTTATAAATGAAGCATATGAATACCTGCGTGATCCAAATAAAAGAAATGAAAATTCAGATATTAATATTCAAGTTGAAAACGATAATATAAATTTCAGGACTGGTTTTCCTAATTTTCAAGATTATCTTGATTCATTATTTGGATATGAATACAAATCAAATAATTACGATGAAGATAATAATGAAACATTTGATGATGATTCTATAGATAGAGAAATTGATGATTTCAATAATTATCAATACCCAGCAACATCACCGGATGAACCACCTCCAATAAAACTCTATCAAGATATTGAAACAATTATCGAATTAACCCCTGATGAGGCTTTATGCGGAGCTTCAATTTTAATTGAACTTGAAGATCAAACTGTTGTTGAAGTTGATACTCCTCCTTTCGCTGGAGATGGATGGAGATTAAGGCTTGAAAATATTGCAAGAGGAGGAAAAGATCATTATCTACAGTTAAAAGTGCAAACTGAAAGTGGCTTAAGAATTGATGGATTACGAGTTCTCTATAAATTAGAACTATTTCCTCATGATGCTCTTCTTGGTTGCGCAAAACAGGTACCTACCCTTGATGGATATGTAACTCTACAAGTTCCTCCAAAATCATCTACAGGAAGAATGTTGCGTTTAAAAGGTAGGGGTCTAACTTACGAAGATAATGTAGGTGATCAATATGTTGAAATACTTGTAGTAATACCAGCTGATATAAATGATGAAGAAATTGCTTTATATACCAGATTGCAAGAATTATCACTTTCTAATTCTTAATCAAATAATATATAAGAAGATATTTAATACTTATGAAAATATTTGTTCTTTTATATAATTCTGGGACAGATAAGGAAGGAATACATTCAATAGAACTTAAGGGTAAAACTATTGTTCTCATGTTTGAAGACAAGGATGATGCTACTAGGTACTGTGGTCTACTTGAAGCTCAAGATTTTCCATTACCAACAGTTGAAATGATCGATATAGAAGAAATAAGAGATTTCTGTATAAAGCTAGACTATGAATGTAAATTAGTAGAGAAAAATTTTGTTCCAAAAACAGCCGAAGAAAGGTTATTAATATCTCCACCACAGAAGAATCTTGAAGTTGAAGATTGGGAAGGTGAAAATAATAGAAATGAAAATACTGATATAAATACCATTAAGGAAAACCTTGAAAAGTTACTTTAAGCATTAAAATAATATTGATTTATTAAACAAAAATGACAAAAGCATTATTTGAAACAGAAGTTGGGAATATTAATATTGAATTTTTTTCTGATGACGCACCTAACACTGTTAATAACTTCACCAAGTTGATTAGTGATGGTTTTTATGATGGTTTGGCATTTCACAGAGTAATTCCTGGATTTATGGCACAGGGTGGATGTCCAAATACTCGTGATGGTGCATCTGGCATGCCTGGAACAGGAGGTCCTGGTTACAATATTAAATGTGAAATAAATTCAAATAAACACCTAAAAGGTTCACTTTCTATGGCCCATGCAGGCAAAGACACAGGCGGTAGTCAGTTTTTTATAGTTTATGAACCACAGCCTCATCTCGATGGAGTTCATACTGTTTTTGGTAAGACTGATGATATGGATGTAGTTCTAAAACTAACTAATGGTTCAAAAATTCTTAAAGCAACTTTAAAATAGTAATTTACCCTGCAAAAACAATACTAAATGTCTCTTTATCTAGATTAAATTTTCTTGTAGATGAATATAAGATTTCATTATTAATAGTAAATTTAGTATTGATTAATTTGATGCTACTTTTAGGATGTAATGCTTGTTCAATGTTTCTAGAAACAATAATTCCAATCTTTGTACTATTTTCATAATTGGATAAAAACTGTATAAACAATTCTATATTCTTTATTTCTTCATCAGTAATGTTTGAATTGGTTCTATTCTGATCATGTAAAATTCTCCAAACTAATTTTGGTCGATTCCAAAAAGCCAATAATCTAGGAGTACTTTCTAGTTTGATATTAATGTTCTTCTCACTACAGAATTTAATAACGTTATTTTTTATTGGAACTAGATCAATAGATTTATATTTTCCGTCAAGAAAAATTGATATAAATGGATCAATACTTCTGGGATTAGGATTATCTTCATCAATCATGTGACCTAACTTCGTTTTTTTTACACTCAAATATTCTGCATTATTATCATTTGGACAAATTACTAATGGAACTCTCTCAATAACCTCTATTCCATAACCACCTAATCCAGCAATCTTTCTGGGATTGTTTGTAAGTAATTTAAGTTTTTTTATCCCTAGATCGGTTAATATCTGTGCACCAACACCATAATTTCGGAGATCAGCTGGAAAACCTAATTTTTCATTAGCTTCTACAGTGTCTAATCCGCCATCCTGTAAACTATAAGCCTTTAATTTATTTA
>CACJUL010000041.1 GCA_902596585.1 uncultured Prochlorococcus sp. | reverse complement strand
TGGGGAGGAGGCAATCAGTTTGCAAAAGAGTTAATTAAAGCTGCTCAAAATCAAGGTCACAAAGTTGTTTTTGATTTAAAAAATATAGATATAGATATTATTTTATTAACTGACCCTAGATCATATACTGATGAAATAACATTTGGATCGTTCGAAATAATTAGATATTTACTTTTTGTAAATAAAAAAGCATTAGTAGTGCATAGAATCAATGAATGCGATGAAAGAAAAAATACCAAACATATGAATAGATTTTTACGTTGGTCTAATTATTGTGCTGATCATACTGTTTTTATAGGTTCTTGGTTAAAAGATCTAAATCTTTATCTGAAGGGGACTCCAAACTCCGTAATTTTAAATGGTGCGGATCCTCATATTTTTAAACGTTATGGAAATTCGTATTGGGATGGTTATGGTCCATTAAGTATAGTGACGCATCATTGGAGTCCTAATTATAGGAAAGGGTTTGATATTTACAAACATCTTGATGATTTATTAGCGACTTCAAAGTATTGGGAAGGCATAATTAAATTTACATATATTGGTAATTTGCCAGAAGGATTTTTATTTAAAAAAACTAAACATATTCAACCAATTAGTGGAGAATTATTAGGAAGAGAACTTTCAAAACATCATTTATATTTATCTGCATCAATCAATGAACCTGCTGGTATGCATCATATTGAAGGGGCGCTTTGTGGATTGCCCATTATTTATCGAGAAAGTGGAGCTCTACCGGAATATTGTAAGAATTTCGGTATTTCTTTCGAAAATGGAGATTATCTTTCCGCAATAAAAGAAATGTTATTTGAATATAGAAATTATCGAGAAAAAATTTCCTCTTATCCTCATGATTCTCTCAAAATGACAAATAATTATTTGAATTTATTTTCTTATTTAGTTGAAAATAGAAAAGAGATCGTTTCAAAGAGGAATTTATTTAGATCTCCAATATTATTAGCTAAAAATTTTTTATTTCTGCTTATGTATTTCAGAAATGTAGTAAAGTTAATCAGAAAGTTAAGACAATAAAAGTGAATGTTTATTAGATTTATTTTAAGAGAATTTAAAGATTGGTTAGAATTTTTTATAGGGAATATACCAGGGAGAACTGGCTTATTGACTAGAGATATTTATTACAATAAAAGATTATCTAAACCATTTAAAAATAATCGTTTTGAAACAGGATTAAGAATCGAATTTCCTAAAAACATTGAATTAGGTTCTGGTTCATATTTTGGCTTTAGTTGTAAATTATATGCTTCAGAATTTAGTAAGATAAAAATTGGCTTTAAGGCATCTTTTAATTCAAATGTTATGATTAACGCAAGAGGTAAAGGTAATATTTATATTGGAAATAATGTTTTAATAGGACCTAATGTTGTATTGAGATCCAGTAACCATTCCTTTGAATCAATAGAAATGCCTGTAATAGAACAAGGGATGACAGAAGGAGAAATAATTATTCATGACGATGTATGGATCGGATCAAATGCAGTGATACTACCAAATTGTGAAATTGGTGAAGGAGCAATAGTCGCCGCTGGAGCTGTTGTTACAAGTAATGTAGATTCATACTCAATTGTTGGAGGTGTTCCTGCTAAATTAATAAAAAAGAGAGTCAAGAATTTAAAATTGAATCATAATTGATAGTTTTCCCCTGCTTTTATGAATAAAGAAATGAATAAAATTAAATTATATTTTTTAGATTTGCCAAGATTTTCTAAATTAATTATTTATTTAGTTGTAGATTCTTTTTTATGTTTTTTAACCGTATGGTTTTCATTTTACTTAAGATTAGGAGAGCTTTCTAGATTAGAAAGTTCTATAATTCTCCCTTCTTTATTATCTATAATTTTTGCAATTCCTGTTTTCTATTTTAGTGGTTTATATAGAACTATATTTAGATACTCAGGTTGGGCAGCAATGCTCACTGTATCAAAATCAATTATTATTTACGGTATTTTATTCTCGACTTTTATTACATTAATAAGTTTTCGCGATGTACCAAGAACTATCGGAATAATTCAGCCATTATTATTATTTTTTAGTGTTGGAGGATCAAGAGCCTTAATAAGATATTGGATAGGTGATTTATATAGAAATAGAATTAAAAAATCTCATTTACCAAGAGCGGCTATTTATGGAGCGGGAAATGCTGGTAGAGAACTCATTTCAGCTTTAGAAAATAGTAATGAATTTTTAGTATCTTGTTTTTTGGACGATGATAAAGATAAACAAGGTAGAGTTTTAGCTGGAAAAAAAATTTATTCTCCACGATCACTTGATTACCTTGTAAAAAATGAAAACATATCATTTTTATTATTAGCCCTTCCAAGAATTAATTATTCACAACGGATAAAAATAATTAAAAATGTAAGTAGATTTAACCTTTCTGTAAGGACTCTTCCAAATTTAGCTGAAATTGCCAAAGGCAACCCATCATATAATTTAATGGAACTTGAAATTGATGAACTTCTTGGCAGGGAGAAAGTAGATCCTGATAACATTTTGCTACAGAAGAATATAATTAAACAGACTGTTCTTGTGACTGGTGCAGGCGGGTCTATTGGAAGTCAATTATGTAAAGAAATTTTGAGAATTAAACCCAAGAGATTGCTTATTTTGGATTCTAATGAATATTCTCTTTATAAATTACAAAATGAATTAAATATTTTAAATAATTCAGAAGATATTGAAATCATTCCTATTATCTGTTCAATTCAGGATGAAAAAAATATAAATCTAATTTTTAAAACATGGCTCCCAGAGACCGTTTATCATGCTGCAGCATATAAACATGTCCCAATAGTTGAATACAATATAGCTGAGGGTTTAAAAAATAATGTTTATGGTACCTTAAATTTAGCTAGAGCTTCTTTAAAAACAAAGGTTAAAAACTTTGTTTTTATATCAACTGATAAAGCTGTTAGGCCGACTAATATAATGGGTGCTTCCAAGAGAATGGGTGAATTATGTCTTCAAGCACTTTATGCTAATCAAAAAGAAAAAGATACTAAATTCTCTATGGTTAGATTTGGTAATGTTCTTGACTCTTCAGGCTCAGTTATACCCAGATTTAGGAAGCAGATAAAAGAAAGAATTCCAATTACGCTTACTCATCCCGAAATTAGTAGGTATTTTATGACTATTGAAGAAGCCGCTGAACTTGTTATACAAGCAGGTGCCATGTCAGAAGGTGGAGATGTCTTTTTGCTTGATATGGGTGAGCCGGTTAAAATATATGACCTTGCAATTAAGATGATTCAATTTTCAGGTTTGCAATTAAAAGATGAATATAATCCTTATGGAGATATCGAAATAGAAATAACAGGATTAAGGCCGGGTGAAAAATTATATGAAGAGCTTCTTATAGAAGAGAATTCATTACCTACGAATCATCCCAAAATTTTTAAAGCTCAAGATAATTTTATTAATTGGAGTGAATTAAAAATTGATATCCAATCTTTAGAAAATTACATATATAATAACGATGTAAAAAATATTCTACCGATTTTAGAAAGTTTAGTGGATGGTTATAGTCCTCCTAAAGAAATTGTAGATTGGATTTTTAACGAAAATTCCAAAAAAGATATTTAATTTCTTACTATGTTATTTAAATACAATAAGAAAATTTATTTAGAAAATATTTTTAATTAATGACTTGTACTTTGCTAACCGGAGGGTTTGGATATATAGGATCCCATACTGCAGCAATCCTCGCAGAAAATAATCAAAAATTTGTCATAGTTGATAACTTTACTAATTGTAAGAAAGATGTTGTAAATAGATTAGAAAAAATAACAAAACAAAAGGTTAATTTTTTTGAAGTAGATGTCAGGGATACAGAGGCTTTAGTAAAAATAATTAAAGAAAATAAAGTTACATCAGTAATACACTTTGCTGCATTGAAGTCTGTTTCAGATTCAATTATGAGACCTTTGGAATATTACGAAGTGAATGTCAAGGGAACTATTAGTTTGCTAAAAGCAATGAGTTATTCAGGATTAAAAAAGTTCCTTTTTAGTAGTACTGCTGCAGTATATGGAGAACCTGATTCTTGTCCAATCGATGAAAAACACAAATTAAATCCATTAAATCCATATGCTCAGACCAAAATTATTATAGAAAAAATATTACAAGATATTTCTAAAGCCGATAATGAATGGTCTATAGCTATTCTTCGATATTTTAACCCTATAGGGGCGCATCAATCGGGATTGATTGGTGATGATCCTTTGTTAAAGGAAAATTCTAATTTGATGCCCGAAATCATTAAGGTAGTAAATGGTTCCATCAATTATTTAAACGTTTTTGGTAATGATTATGAGACATCAGATGGTACCGGAGTAAGAGACTATATTCATATTATGGATTTGTCAGAGGCTCATGTAACTGCATTAGAATACGTTAATAAAAATACAGGATTAAATTTCTTTAATATTGGAACTGGTAAAGGTGTAAGTGTATTGGAATTAATAAAAACTTTTGAAAAAGTATCAGGTTTTAGAATCCCTATTAAAATTTCTAATAGAAGAAAAGGTGATTGTGCGGTTTGTTTCGCAGATCCAAAAAAAGCTAATGATATACTTGATTGGAAATCAAACCATGATCTTTATCAAATGTGTGAAAGTGCCTGGAAATTTGTAATAAAAAATAGAATATGAGAAAAAAAATAATTTTAAGTATTGCAAAAGTTTTTTCTTGTTTTTGGTTATTTTTACCTTCTAAAATAAGAAGATTTATATTTACAAGCTTTTTTATTCTGGAATCAAGAGATAGTAATATATCAAAATCACTAAAGAATTTGTTTTTAATAAAAGATAAAATAGATTGGATAATAAATGAGAGAGCAATCAAATATGGTAATGGAGTTCATCCAAAACATCTATTAACTAATTACCATCAATTTTTTATTGATAGGATCAAAAATGGAGATCGTGTTCTTGATGTTGGTTGTGGAAATGGTTCAGTAGCAATCAGTATCGCGGAAAGACACTCAAATAGCTTGATAACAGCAATAGATCTAAATAAAAATAATATTAAATTTGCTATAGAAAAACAAAAAAAAAACAATTTAAAAAATTTGATTTTTATTAATGGTGATATTAATGAATGTAAAGACATAAAATCTGATGTTGTTATCCTTTCCAATGTTTTAGAACATATCGAAAATAGGTCTTTATTTCTTAAAAATATACAAAAATTTAGTGGAGCTAATTTGTTTCTGATAAGAGTCCCATACTTTAAAAGAGATTGGCAAATTGCATTTAGAAAAGAATTGGGTATGTATTATTTCTCTGACGAAGATCATAAAATTGAACATACTTTAGAGGAATTAAAACAAGAATTAAAAGTATCAAATTTAAAAATTAATGAAACA
>CACJUL010000040.1 GCA_902596585.1 uncultured Prochlorococcus sp. | reverse complement strand
AGATAACTCCAAACCTATCTATTTATACATAAATAGCCCAGGGGGATCAGTAACTGCTGGCTTGGCTATTTATGACACTATCAAATACGTAAAAAGTGATGTAGTAACCATATGCGTAGGCCTCGCAGCCTCTATGGGTGCATTCTTATTGGCCGCTGGCACTAAGGGTAAAAGAGTTGCTTTGCCGCACAGCAGAATAATGATTCATCAACCACTAGGAGGGACATCTCAACGACAAGCAAGTGATATTGAAATAGAAGCTAAGGAAATATTGAGAATTAAAGATATGTTAAATATGTCCATGGCAGATATGACAGGCCAATCATTTGAGAAAATTGAGAAGGATACTGATAGAGATTATTTTCTAAGTGCGGAAGAGGCAAAAAACTATGGCTTAATCGATAGAGTAATCACACATCCAAGCGAAGCAAATCAGTCTTAAATTTTCTAAAAAATTTCTTTAATTTTCATTTTTAAATTAATAATTTTTAGGTTTATTTACACCTTTAATGTCTAAAATAATTATTGTCTAATGCAAAGAAGCTACAACTAATGACCCAACTCTTTTACGACACAGATGCAGATCTAAGTCTTCTACATAATAAAACAATAGCGATTATTGGATATGGTTCACAAGGCCACGCCCATGCACTAAATCTTAAAGATAGCGGCATGGACGTAATTGTCGGATTATATAAAGGAAGTAAAACAATAGATGCATGTGGAAGAGCTGCTCTTTGCCCCTTTGTGCCGGATGAAAGGATAACGGCGGCAGTTCCCATTGCTTGTCCAATACAAATTGTATGTACTGGTGGTTTAATGTAGCTTATTGTGTCGCAAATAGCGAAAGCTTCTGTTTCGAAACCAACTGCATCGCCTGTGTACCAACTAGTCCCTGTAGAATTTATATAAAAATAAATAGGTTTTTCGGGATCTTCAAACTCTAGATATAGAAGCTGAGCAATGATTAGTTCAGTAACATCCATACCTAGTTGTCTTTTCGCATCATCATCCGAAAATAGAGGTAAACCAAGATAGACAATTCTCTCTTTTAGCAATAAAGAGGGCAGATCAGGGGGCGGAGTCCTCATAACGGTGCTTTCGCCGTAATAAGGAGCAGATACAGTCATATGTATCACATAATTAAGAATATTTTGATTCTAGCTATATTTAGCCCTGTGTCGCTGGTGATTTAAAAGATTTGTTTGACTCAGGATTATTTAATAGCTTTCCAAAGACCATTCTTCCAGTGGGAGTTTGTAGTGCCCCTGTGATAACAATATCTAATCTAGTTCCCACAAAATTCTTTGCTTCATCGATAACAACCATTGTTCCGTCATCTAAATATCCAATTCCTTGCATTTTTTCTTTACCCTCTCTTACTATCTTTATATTGAGAGACTCTCCCGGCTGTACCTCTGGTCTTAAAGCAATAACTAAATCACTAAGATTCATTACTTTTAATTCTTTAACTGCAGCGATCTGAGAAAGATTATAATCTGCTGTAATTAGTGTTCCTGCCATATCCTCAGTGATTTTCAAGAGTTTTTCATCTACTCCATTACCTTCATACTTTGTTGGGTTTATTACAAGTCTTCTTCCGTATAAATCTCTTAACTCTTTTAACAACTTTAAACCTCTTCTACCCTTAGATCTTTTTTCATTACTGCTTGAGTCTGCCAAAGTTTGAAGTTCATCAATTACACTCTGCGCAACAATTAATTGTCCTTCTAATAAGCCACAATTTAATAGGCCATTTATTCTTCCATCTATAATTACACTAGTATCAAGAATTTTTGGACTTGCAGCAGGGAGTATTCCTTCATTAACAAGATATGCATCAGTATTATTTGGATTGAATAATCTTAATAATGTCCTTCCGTGTGTATCTGCTAATTTATAACCAAGTGCCCCAAAGAAAATATTGCTTAAGATAGCTGCTAATGGTTTTGCAAAAAAGACTTCTCTTGGAAAAGGAATTAATAAAATTGGAGCAAGAAGAAGATTCGCAACTAGTAATCCCAAAATTAACCCAACAGACCTACTAATTAATAAATCTGTAGGCATAGTTCTTATTTGATCAAGAAAAGTTTTTCTAAGTTGTAAGAATACAAAACCAGCAGCTAAACCTATGAAAAACCCTATTATTGCAAAAACAATTCTAAAACCTTCTATATTAGAAACCTGTTTAAGTAAGTCTACAGGTAATAAATCTACCCCAAGCCAACCAGAAGCAGCCCCAGAAAATACAAATAAAACTAATACTAAAATATCTGTCATATCTATAATCTACTAGGATTTACTAATTGAGTAAATAAGGATTTAATTTTTCCCAGTCCTTAATAGATTTTTGGAGCTTAAAAATGTATTTAGATTATGAATAAGATTCCAAGAAGTGCTTATGTTCACATACCTTTTTGCCATAGAAGGTGCTTTTATTGTGATTTTGCTGTTGTTCCTTTAGGAAACAAAATTGAAACTTTACAAGGTTATGGAAGCAAAACCGTTAAAGAATATTTGTACTTTTTACAAAAAGAAATTTTATCAATAAAGCATAAATCATCTCTTTCGACAATTTATTTTGGTGGTGGTACTCCATCAATTTTGGATCCTCAACAAATCAAAGAATTGATTGATCTTTTTAGAGAAAATTATGGGGTTGACTATGGTGCTGAAATAACTATGGAGGTAGACCCCGCAAGTTTTACTCAAGATGATCTTTATGGATTCATAAATGCCGGGATAAATAGATTTAGTCTAGGAGTGCAAAGTTTTAATAGTCAGATACTTCAAAAGTCTGGACGGAGGCATTTGAGTGAAGATGCTGAAAAATCTTGTTTGTGGTTAAAGAAAGTTTATAGTTGTGGGTTGATAAAAAGTTGGAGCCTAGATTTAATTCAAAACTTGCCACTTAGTGGATTTAGAGAATGGGAAGAGGATTTAAAAAAAACCATGTCATTTTCGCCACCTCATATATCAATCTACGATTTAAATATTGAGAATGGAACTGTTTTTAAAAAACTAGTTAATTCAGGAAAATTACAACTTCCAAGTGATAAGGATGCTTTTAAGAATAGTGAGTTAACTCATTTAATTTTAAAAAGTTCAGGCTACTCTAGATATGAAATTTCAAATTATTGTCTTCCGAGACATCAATCTAGGCACAATAGAGTTTATTGGAGTGGTGTAGGTTGGTGGAGTTTTGGTCAAGGTTCCACTAGTTCACCCTGGGGGGAAAAACTTACAAGGCCAAGAGTTAGTAAAGAATATAAAGAATGGGTAACTAGGCAAGATGAACTTAATCTAGATTCGTCGCTTATTAATAGAGATTTTATTTATAAAGAATTGGATGAAAAAATAATGCTGGGATTAAGACTAAAAGAGGGTATAGATATCCAGAAAGTTTTTAAAGAACAAAACTGGGGAAAGAAAAAATTTGAGAGCAACTTAAGTAAATTACTCGAAGAATGGGAAAAATTTCTTGAAAGTGGAATATTAGTAAGAAATGGTAACAGATTCTTTTTAAGTGATCCAGAAGGAATGGAGCTAAGCAATCAAATTCTTATTTCCATGTTTAAATGGTGGGATGATATTAATTGAGTCTTTCAGAGGCTACCCATTCTTTTAATTTATCCTTGAGTAAATTCTTCCCTTGAATAATCGGTTGGCAAAAGGGTGGTTGATGGTCATTAAGGCCTAATAAATCTGCAGTAACTCTTACTTGTCCATCGCAATAATTACCTGCACCAATACCTATTGTGGGAATTGTTAAGTTATCTTGTATTTCTTTAGCTAGCAAATCAGGAATATGTTCAAGAACTATCGAAAAACATCCTAATTTTTCAAGAATAGAAGCATCTTTCTTGATTTTCTCTTGGCTTTCTAGACTTTCTCCTTGCTTTTTTAGTCCTAGATTCAAGTAGCTTTGTGGTGTAAGTCCTATATGGCCCATAACAGGGATTCCCATTCTTATTAATCTAGAAATAACTTTTTGTATTTCTGGTTCAGCCCCTTCTACCTTTACTGCTTTTGCATAAGTGCTTTGAATGATTTTCCCTGCATACTCTACAGCTTTATCCTCTCCACATTGGTAAGTCAGGAAAGGCATGTCTGAGACGACTAAAGGTTGTTCTTCAATTTTCTTTTTAAAACCTCTAGAAACAGCATTAGTATGATAAATTATATTTTCTAAAGTTAATGGCAATGTGGATTTATATCCTAAACAGACCATTGCTAGAGAATCTCCCACTAAAACAAGATCTGCATCTGATTGCTCTGCTAAAGAGCCAGAAATACAGTCCCATGCAGTTAAAGCGATGATTTTTTGAGATTTTTTTTTATATTTAAAGAGTTCTGAAGGCAACATAAAATAAGGTATCTTTTTGATACAGGAATTGCTAAGATATTTAAGACTCGGCCTTTCGCGGTTTTAACGCCTAAACCTGGTCAGGACCGGAAGGTAGCAGCCACAAGGGATGCTTGAGGCAGGCGAGATATCCGAGTCACTATATTTTACCTGTTAGTCTATATCTTTTTTATTTTGCCTTAATCTCAGAAATTCTGGTATGTTGGCTCCTGTTTCTTTTTTATCAGAAAAGTTATAAAAAGGTTGATTAGATAATCTGTTTTTTAATCTTTGCTGCATTAACGGTTGGTTTGTTTCAAAACCTGTCGCAATGACCGTGACTTGTATTTCACCTTCCATGGCTTCATTTACTGCTTGACCTACGATTATATTCGCATCCTGATCAACCACACTACTAATAACTTCTCCAACCGAGTTCACATCGTCAAGAGTTAAATCATTTCCTCCAGTAATATTTACAAGACAGCCTTTTGCCCCATCAATTCTTCCTGCTTCTAATAATGGACTATTTATTGCAGCTTGAGCGGCTTCTATAGCTCTAGATCTACCAGATCCAATACCCATGCCAAGAAGTGCTGTTCCGGCTTCAGTCATAACTGATCTCACATCAGCAAAGTCAAGATTAACTTCACCTGGGCGGGTAATTACTTCACTTATACCTTTGACTCCCATTCTTAAAACATCATCCGCATTTCTGAATGCTTCTTGAATAGAAGCACCCGCAGAGACTTCTTTTAGCCGATCATTTGGTATGACGATAAGAGTATCTACATTCTCAGCCAACCTCGCAATTCCCTCTTCTGCTTGACGCATTCTTCTCTTGCCTTCGAAAGAAAAAGGTTTAGTTACTATACCGATTGTTAATGCACCACTTTGTTTTGCTACTTCAGCAACTACTGGAGCTGCACCAGTGCCAGTACCTCCACCCATTCCTGCCGCTATAAATACCAAGTCAGATCCTTCGAGTGATTGTTGAAGTTCATCTCTAGATTCTTCTGCAGCCTTTTGACCGATACTTGGATTGCCTCCAGCTCCAAGCCCTCTCGTTAAATTTTGACCTAATTGGACTCTAAGAT
>CACJUL010000039.1 GCA_902596585.1 uncultured Prochlorococcus sp. | reverse complement strand
CAACTTGATGACTCTCAGTCATTTGATTAAAGATTTTGACCCTCTCTCCAGGTTTTGGTGGATTTTCAAGGGCAAGTTGCACACATTTTACGGAGTCTTTTATATGTATAAATGCTCTTGTTTGTCCGCCTGTCCCATGAACACTTAATGGATATCCAATAGCTGCTTGCATTAGAAATCTATTTAGAACAGTTCCATAATCTCCATCATAGTCAAATCGGTTTGTCAATCTAGGATCTTTTAAAGTTGCTTCTGTATTTGTTCCCCAAACAATGCCTTGATGTAGATCAGTTATCCTAACAAGATCATTTTTGTTGTAGTAAAGAAATAATAATTGATCTAAAGTTTTGGTCATATGGTAAACACTACCTGGACTTGCAGGGTGTAATATCTCTTCTTCAAAGCGGCTTCCATCGGGTTGTGGAACTTCAACTTTTAAATAACCTTCTGGAATTGTTGCACCTCTATGAGATCCATACCCGTAGACGCCCATTGTTCCTAAATGAATAACATGAATATCTAAATTACTTTCTACTATTGCAGCAAGAAGGTTATGCGTGCCATTCACATTATTATCTACGGTATATCTTTTGGTAAAACTTGATTTCATAGAGTAGGGTGCTGCTCTTTGTTCTGCGAAATGGATAATTGAATCTGGTTTTTCTTCAATAAGCAAATTAAGTAATTTTTGATATTGTTTGGATATATCCATGTTAACGAATCTCATAGGTTTGCCTCCTATTTCTTTCCATGCAGAAAGTCTTTCCGTTATTGACGAAATCGGAGTTAATGATTCTACTTCTAGATCAATATCTATTTTTCTACGACTTAAATTGTCGACAATAATTACATCATGATTTTGCTCTGCTAAATTCACCGCACATGGCCAACCGCAAAAACCATCTCCACCAAGAACAATAACTTTCACTCAGAACTCCAGAATTAATAGATTCAATTTATATTTATTAAATTACTACAGTGTGCTTCCCATTTGCGAAAAAACATTGTAAATAGTTTCAAATCTTTTTTTCTTAAGAGGTTAAATTTAATCAAATAATAAATTTTACTCTCTTGAGTAACTGTAGAACATTAGATAGATATGTTTTTTTCTGGTGAACTCGCTATTGCGACCTCTTGCTTTTCTATTCTTCCTGCAAGAAAAGCTTCCCTGCCAGCTTTTACACCATAATTTATAGCTTGAGCCATTAGAGGTGGATTTTTAGCTAGTGCGATTGCACTATTTATTAAGACACCATCAGCTCCAAGTTCCATGGCTTGAGAAGCTTCACTTGGCACTCCAATTCCTGCATCAATTATTACTGGCACTTTGGCATTCTCAATAATTATTGATATGTTTGACAAATTTAATAAGCCTTGTCCAGATCCAATAGGTGACCCTAATGGCATTACGGTTGAACAACCTATTTCTTCTAGTCTTTTGGCGAGAATAGGATCTGCATTGATATAAGGAAGTACAGCAAACCCCTTTTTTATTAAAACCTCAGCTGCTTTTAGGGTTTCTATTGGATCTGGGAGCAAATATTTTTTGTCTGGTATCACTTCTAACTTGACAAAATTGTTGTCTTCTTGACCAGATAATTTTGCAAGTTCTCTTCCTAAAATTGCTATTCTGACTGCCTCATCAGCATTTATACAACCCGCTGTGTTAGGAAGCATCCAATATTTTTTCCAGTTAATTTTTTCAAGTAAACTTTCTCCAGTTTGAATATTGTTAATTCTTCGAACAGCTACGGTTATAATTTCTGCTTCTGATTTTGACAAACTCTCCACCATGTCTTGTGAAGATTTGTATTTGCCAGTGCCTACCATTAATCTACTGGAAAATTGTTTTCCTCCGATTTGCAAACATGAATAATTTTCCATATTTAAAATCCCTTATCATGTATACCTTTATATGGTTTGTAATCATTTCTTTTTTCCAACTCCTTACTTTTTTTAATCGCTGTTTTATTTTTTGGATCTATTACTAAAACTTTTTGATAAGTCGCATATGCCAAATCGTATTCTAATAAACGCTGTTGTGCTGATGCAAGATTATTAAGAGCAATCGGATATTCTGGGAGTGACTTTATTGCAGAATTATAGTATTTTATGGCTTTTTTAAATTGATTTTGAGCAGCATAAGAAAATCCTAAGGCATTATTTATGATAGCTTTGGCTTCATCAGGTTCATCTTCATAATTGTCAATAGCTTTTAAAAAAGTCTTAGTCGCTTCGGAATATAATCTTTTTTTAATTTGAATAGACCCAAACTCATATAATTCTGTTGCTTGTGTTAAAGAATCTAAACCCTTTTGCTCGAATTTGACTAAATTTAATTCTTCACGTCTGGTTTTTAGAAATTGTCTGAAAACAAAAATAGAAATAATTATTAAAACAACAAAAAGAATTGTTAAATATGATTGAAAGGAAGATATTTCCATTATTTAGAATAACTATTTTAAAATTATATTCTTATTTCTATTTACTTATGGAGGAAACGATTTTTTCAAAACATTTAGGATCATTCAAAGCCAATTGAGCAAGCATTTTTCTGTTGATGATAATTTCTGAATTTTTCATGCCATTTATTAGCTTGCTGTAGTTAGTTCCATTAATTCTTGCTGATGCATTAATTCTAGAAATCCAAAGCCTTCTAAAATCTCTTTTTCTTCTTCTTCTATCTCTGTAAGCATTACAAAGAGCTTTCATCACTCTTTGGTTTGCGGTTCTGAAAAGATTTTTGTTGCCGCCTCTAAAACCTTTTGCAAGATTTAAGATTTTGTTTCTTCTTTTCCTGGCTATGTTGCCTCTTTTTACACGTGCCATGAATTACTAGGGAAATGGGGTTAATTATTTATGCGTATGGAATCATTAATCTTACATTATCAGCATCTCTTTCATCAACTACTGCTTTTGTTGAAAGATGTCTTTTTAATTTTGAGCTTTTATGATCAAGTAAATGATTATGGAAAGCTCTCCTTCTCATAAATTTACCCGTTGCAGTAGCTTTAAATCTTTTTGCGGCTGATTTACGAGTTTTTAGTTTAGACATTTAAGTCAAATGTGTTTAATTAGAATAATCTAAACCTTTATCTGCATTGGTGCAAATTAAAGTTTTTAATTAATAAGTAAAGTTCCAACTTATGAAACTTAAAGTTACCTTTCTAAATTTATTTTTAGGCTGTATTTCCCTTTTATTAATTAACACAAAATTTACTTCTAATGTAGCCGCAGAAGAAACATTAGAGGTTCAGCTTATTAAAGAAATTAAAAAAGGAAAATTTTTAATTGGTTTAAAGCAATATCTTGGCGGTGAAAATGATAGTTTTTCTAAAAAGAAAAATATCAGTTTTAAAACCGATAAAGGCTTATTAACATTACATTCTTCTAACGGAATCAAATTTAAAGCAAATGAGATTAATATTATTTGGAGAGATATACCCATTAAAAACCCAAAAACAATAGAAAGAATTGTATTTGGTCCTTTTGCCAGTTATGAATCAGCAAAAAAACATGCAGATAAACTAAAAGATAAGGGATTTGAGACTACTGTTGCTTATCCTAAGAATTGGGAAGTATGGATTCCATATGAAGATGATCTTCTAGAGTTTGAATTAACAAATAAGATTTATAGAAAAATAAAAAATTCGCAAGTTCTACCTTTTCTCTTAAATCATGAAATTCCAAAGAAACTTGAGGGACCTATTCGTATTTATTCTGCGGAAGAAATTAAAATAAATGATGTTAATTTTGGCAAAAATTTTTATCTAATACAAGATTCATATGGGACTTGGACGTTAATTCAAAAAATTAAATTTGATGATTATTTGGAAGGTGTTTTGCCACATGAAATCGGACCAAGTTCCCCTCTAGAAGCATTGAAGGCACAAGCAGTTATTGCACGAACTTGGGGCATTTATAATTCTGAAAGATTTAATATGGATAAATATCATTTATGTATAAGTACACAATGCCAAGTTTATAAGCCTCCTAAAGTTAAAAATAAAAAAGTTCAAAAAGCCATACAAACAACTTCTAATTTAATTCTCAAATATAATAATAAACCCATAAACGCTTTTTATCATGGTTCTAATGGTGGCATATCTGCTACATCAGGCGAATCTTGGCAAATGCAAAATTATCCTTACTTAAATTCAATAATAGATGGTTCTAAATCATTAAATAAAGTTTTTAAATGGCCTATCTCAAATGAATCTGAATTATCTAACTTTTTAGATTTTGATCAAGAAAAGTTTTACGGGAGCAATCATAATTTGTTTCGTTGGGATAAGAAAATTTCAAGTCTCAGAATTAAAAAACAGTTAATTAAAAACAAACTTATGAATATTAATAATAATGTCTTAAGTTTAAATGCTATTGAACGAGGTCCAAGCGGCAGAGTAACTAAATTGGAAATAAAGACGAATAAAGTCAATAAATCTATTGTTTTAGAAAAAGATAATATTCGAAGAGTATTGAGTTTTATACCTAGTAATTTATTTACTATTAATAAATTAAGTGATGATTTATGGCTTTTGAAAGGAGGAGGCTTCGGTCATGGTGTAGGTTTATCACAGTCAGGAGCAATTGAAATGGCTGAATTAGGATTCACTTATGAAGAAATATTGAATCATTACTACCGAGATGCAAAACTCGAAAAAATTGAGATATTGTCTCAATCACAATTTAATAATTAGAAATTTACTTTTATGAGTAATGGTTTTTATAAAAATCGAAGATTAAAGTCTTTCCTATTTCTTAGCGCTTGTTTTTTAATAGCTATCATTCCACATTTGTATAAAATCGGAATCTTTTTTAACGTTATATTGATTCTTTCTTTAGTTATTGCTTTTTATGGTTTAACAGTTATTGCCAGAAATTTCAAAAGGAAAAATGTTTCCAATACTTTTAGTAATTTATTTACTAATAAAGAGTTACCCATACTTGATATCTTAGTCGCAGCTAGAGATGAAGAAAATGTTATAGAAAGATTAGTGGAAAGGTTATTTAATTTGGACTATCCAATAAATAAATTAAATATTTATATTATTGATGATGGAAGTTCTGATAATACACCTTTAATTTTAGATCGTTTATCCAAGAAATTTCAAAAGCTAAAAGTTGTTAGTCGTTCTTCAAATGCAGGCGGCGGTAAGTCAGGAGCTTTAAATTATGCCTTGCAGTTTACTCATGGTGAATGGGTATTGGTTTTGGACGCTGATGCTCAATTAAAAAAAGATTCTTTGATAAGGTTATTTAGTTTTGTAGAGGAGGGTGATTGGTCTGCAGTTCAATTAAGAAAATCAGTAACAAATGGAAGTAAGAATTTTTTAACTTTATGTCAGTCGATGGAAATGGCTATGGACACGATTTTTCAATATGGCAGGTTATCAGTTGCTGGAGTTTCTGAATTAAGGGGAAATGGGCAGTTAATTAAAAAAGATACGTTATTGGCATGTGGTTCTTTTAATGAAGACACA
>CACJUL010000038.1 GCA_902596585.1 uncultured Prochlorococcus sp. | reverse complement strand
GAAGGTTAGCTGTAGCAGTTCAGCTACTTAGAAACCCTTCAATTCTTTTACTCGATGAACCAACTGCTGGATTAGATTATTCAATGAGAAATGAAGTGAAGAATTTAATTCTTGGTCTAAAAAATAAAAATACAATTATTATTGTTACCCATGAACCTGCCTTATTTGAGGGCATTCCGTCTAGGATATTAATTCTAGAAAAAGGGAAAATCAAAAATCTAATGAAAGAAAATCATGAAGGATAGGATAGTAAGAGCCACTGCATCAAATGGAGGAATAAGATTAGTTGCGGTATTAACAACAGAATCTTCTCTAGAAGCTAAAGAAAGACACGGTCTATCTTATTTAACCACCTGTATCTTAGGAAGAGCATTTAGTGCTTCACTGCTTTTAGCAAGTTCAATGAAGATAATGCATGGGAGAGTAACTTTAAGAGTTAGGTCCGACGGACCTTTGAGGGGATTACTGGTCGATGCTGGTAGAGACGGCAAAGTTAGAGGTTATGTGGGGAATCCCGATTTAGAACTAGATCTAGTTAAAGTAGATAGTAATAAATATTCTTTTGATTTCACAAAAGCATTAGGTACTGGATATTTAAATGTTATTAGAGATAGTGGGATTGGAGAGCCCTTTACAAGTACAGTTGAATTAGTAAATGGGAATATTGCAGAAGACTTGGCTTCATATTTATATCATTCAGAACAAACTCCTTCTGCTGTATTCATTGGAGAAAAAATTCAAAATAAAGATGTCATTTGTAGTGGAGGCTTATTAGCTCAAGTTTTACCCAAAAAAGATCCTGACCCTTTACTAGTCTCTCTTCTTGAAGAAAGATGTAAAGAAATTAATTCTTTTAGCGAAGAATTATTTCAGTCAAAAGATAATCTTCTTTCTTTAATAAGAAATATATTTCCCGATATTGACGATAAATCAATATCTGAAAAAGCTCGTACTCAAGAAGTTAGTTTTAAATGCAAGTGTTCCAAACAAAGAAGTTTAAATGCAATAAGAATGCTTGAAAAGAGCGAGTTGGAGGACATTCTCAAGAAAGAAGGCAAAGCCGAATTGGTTTGTGAATTTTGTAAGAATAAATATCTTATTAATTATGAAGAAATTAAGTCAATGATAGAAAATTAATCATAAAAAAATTATACCAAGCCATAAAATAACCATTGCAGGTATGCTTTGGATTTTTTGTATTGATAAAGAGTTGTTTAACACTTCCTGAATGAGAGAATTATTATCAACCAAACCACCAAATATTAAACCTATCGAAAGAAAGGTAACACTCCAACCCAGAGAACCTATAAATCTTTTTCCCGATTTAATTTGAGTATAGGTAAGTATTAATGTTGAGATAGAAAGCAAAAGTCTATTATTAGAGTCTGGACTGATAAATAACAAAATTAAAAATAATAACCCAACAGATATTTTTATTGAAAGATTATCAAATGAAGGGGGCGTTATTTTTGGCAGACTATACTGACTTGAATTATTAGAGTTATTATTTAAATTTTTTATCTTAGAAAGCAGTGGGAAATTATTATTGGTAAATTGGTTAATTTGTTTTTCTTTTTTTGAAGCACTCACAGCTTCATAGCTTACGTTTCCTGATTGCCTAGCTTTCAAACTCCCCATCAGTAATTGGTCAAAGGAGGATTCTATTTTTGCTTTTAAAATTAAGTCTTCACCAGCCTCTTCAACTTTAATATCTCTAGCCCTCTGAATATCCTCAAAAGCTGCCCCTTCTTTCACACCTAAGACTTCATAAGGTGATTTTTCACTATTGTTTTTATTACTGTTTGAATCCAAATTTTTTTCCCAATATTAACAGATTAACCAATTTTACAATCGATTAAGGCTTTATAAAACAATTGGTTCGACTCCACTAACAACTGGAGCAACTTTGTTTAAATTTAATTGATTATTGTCTTCAACAAATTGATTTAGATTCCACTCATTTTTGAAAAGAATAACTGGCCTATTCCAACAATCTTTAACTATCTTACAATTGAATACTCTGCCTAATTTTTCAATAGCTGGCCATCCATCAGAAACCCATCTTGCCAATTGATATGGCATTGGTTCAAGATTTGCATCTACACCATATTCACTTTTTAACCTGTGAGTTACTACTTCCAACTGCAATTGACCAACAGCTGCCAGTATAGGATCTCTTTTGCTCTCATCAAAGTCATAAAGAATCTGCACAGCCCCTTCTTCACGAAGTTCATTCACACCCTTTCTAAAGTTTTTAAATGCTGAGGGATTTGGATTTCTTAGCCAGCTGAATATTTCAGGACTAAAGGATGGTATACCTTCGTACTCCAGATGAGTTCCTGTATAAAGAGTATCTCCAATAGAAAACATACCAGGATTATTCAAGCCAATAACATCTCCAGGATAGGCATCATCAACCACTTCTCTGTCTTGTCCAAATATTTTTTGTGGTCTTGATAATCTTATTGTTTTCCCAGTTCTGGAATGTTTAACTGACATATCCTTTTCAAATTTTCCGCTGCAAACTCTTATAAAAGCAACCCTATCTCTATGCTTTGGATCCATATTTGCCTGAAGCTTAAAAACAAAACCACTAAATTCATCGCTTGCAGGTTCAATATCCCCTTGATTACTATTTCTTGAAGTTGGCTTTTGGGCCATTTTTAAAAAGCTATCTAAAAATGGTCTCACCCCAAAATTTGTCATCGCAGATCCAAAGAAAACAGGGGTTAAAGAGCCATTAAAAACTTTTTCTTTTTCAAATTTCGATCCTGCCTCATCAAGAACTTCTAATTCTTCAAGTGAGTTTTCAAGTAAATCTTTCTCTACATATTTTGATAGCTCTTTATCTTCAAGACTTAATCTTTTCTCATTCGATTGTTTCCCTCTCACGGCTTTATCAAATAAAATCACCTCTCTCGAAAATCGATCAATAACTCCTCTAAATTCTTCGCCACTTCCTATTGGCCAATTAATAGGTAGAGTATTTAATCCGAGTTCTGATTCAATTTCATCGAGTAAAGAAAATGGTTCTCTTCCTGGTCTATCCATTTTATTTATGAAAGTAAATATTGGTATTTTTCTCATCTTGCAAACTTCAAACAATTTTCTAGTTTGAGGTTCTAGTCCTTTAGCAGCATCTTCCAACATAACTGCATTATCAGCAGCAGCTAATGTTCTATAGGTATCTTCAGAGAAATCTTGGTGCCCTGGTGTATCTAACAGATTAATTACTGAGCTTTCATATTCAAATTGCAATACAGTTGATGTAATAGAAATGCCTCTTTGTTTCTCAAGTTCCATCCAGTCTGACGTAGCTTTTCTCTGATTACCTCTGGCCTTTACTGCTCCTGCCTGTTGAATGGCACCCCCATATAAAAGAAGCTTCTCAGTAAGTGTCGTTTTCCCAGCATCTGGATGCGAAATAATTGCAAAATTTCTTCTTTTATTTACCGCATCTAGTATGTCTTTATTGTTAAGAATTTTAGTACTTAAGCTCATTTATATAAGGGCCTTTCACTTAGTTCTTAAACATTACCATAGACTATTAAATATTTATCACCGTCTTCAAACACATCTAAAGAGGATAGATCATTTTCTAGAATGAAATCTTTTAACTCTTTGAAAGAATAAGAAGCTCTTAAAGATGCATAATAATCATTAGTTAAAATCTCATTATATTTAGTTGAACATTGTTCTTTGAGTTCTAGAGCAGACTTTTCATCTAACGGCCTTTTTAAGTCCTTGTGAAAATTTACAGTAATGTTATTAGATAAACCTCTTATGGTGTTGAAGAAAACTTCAAGATTGCTAATGTGATGGATCAAACTGTTACTTACAAGTAAACTAATTCTTTTTTTAAGGAATAAATTATTTGATTTAATGTCTTTGATATCAGAACAAATATAGCGTAAATTCTTTAATTTTTTCCGATTAGTGGAATTTTCTCTATTGTATTCAGCTCTCAAGATCATCTCTTTAGAGCCATCTATTCCGACTACTTCAGTATTAGGCCATTTTATTGCTAACTTCTCAGAAATATTTCCTGGGCCACATCCTAAATCAACTATTAAATCTTTTTCACCTAAAGAAAATTTTTTTCTCAAAAGATAATGACTGATTTGATTAATTAAATTAAATTCCCCTTCTGAAAAATCAGCTTCGTCATAAGAAATGACCTGATCTTTTTCTTCCATTAATTCAGGTTCCGGGACTCTTTCCATATTCTTTCTTGAAACAAAGATTTCATATTAAACATAATTCTACACAAACCGTTAAATAGTGGTAAGAATAGTTGCAGACGCCACAGGTAGAGTTATTCTTCCAGTACGGGTTATTTATTTACATTTTTTTATCGTGACTGTTGCACCAAATAAAGCTTCTTCAGAGAGCAATTCCAATAATCTTAAAAAAGATGATTTTCCAAAGACCGCGCCAGCTGCTTATCCTGTTTTTTTCAGGTCTTACAGTAGGAAAACTAACTCTGGGAAAAGGGAAAACTGGAGTGAAGTAGGCGAAAGAAATTTATCGGGCTTAAAAGAATTAGGAAAACTATCTGATGAAGAATTGATCCTAATGAGAGAGATGCAAAGCAATCAAAAAGCCCAACCTTCAGGGAGATGGCTATGGATTGGAGGAACTCCTTGGATTAATAAAAACCAAAATTTCTCTGGGGCATATAACTGTACTTCAACAAACTTAATTGATTGGGAAGCCTTCGCTTTGATGATGGACTTAGCAATGATGGGATGTGGAACCGGTGCAATAATTGAGCCTAATTTTATAAATAATCTACCTAAAGTAATAAATAAAATAAACATCAAATCAGTTAGTGAAGTTGGAATAACACCTAAAGATCAAAGAGAGGAAAAATCATCATTAAAAATCAAAGGAAAAGATCTTCATATCAAGGTTGGGGATAGCAGAAGAGGATGGGTAGATAGCTATAAATATCTTCTTGAAGCTTCAAGTAATGAAAGCCTTGAAAGAGAAATTGATGTTTACATAAATTTGGAAGACATTAGACCTGCTGGGGAATCATTAAAAGGGTTTGGTGGAATGGCAAATCCTATAAAATTGAAAGATCTCTACTCTAGAGTGGCCTCACTTCTTGGAAAGGCAATCGGTAGGAAATTAAGTACAGTCGAGTGTTGTTTATTAATTGATGAAGCTGCAGTAACTATAGTTGCTGGAAACATAAGAAGAAGTGCTGGGATGAGACAATTTGCCTCAGATGATAAGGAAGCAGCATCGGCTAAAGAAAATCTATGGAGTCAAGATGATGATGGCAATTGGAGAATAGATCCTGAAAAAGATGCTCTTCGAATGGCAAATCACACAAGGGTTTACCATACAAAACCCTCTTATCAAACTATTTTGGATGCCGTCACAAAACAATTCCATTCTGGTGAAGGGGCTATTCAATTTGCTCCAGAAGCAATAGCAAGGTCAAATGCGGATATTCTTAAAGATGATGAATTAAGAAAGGAATTTATTGAAATCTACTCAGAACAAGGTATGGATGAAGCGAAAAATTGGATAAATAGTAGTTATGGGCCATTTTCTGAAGAAGAGCTAGATCACAGGATGAGGAGATATGGACTTAACCCTTGTGGTGAGATCTTAGGAAATGATTTTCATTGTAATTTAGCTGAAGTTCATTTAAATCAGATTGATCCCGAAAATTTTGAAGAGCAAAAAAAA
>CACJUL010000037.1 GCA_902596585.1 uncultured Prochlorococcus sp. | reverse complement strand
TGGAGATCTAATACTATTATTGGGTGCATTATGAACTTACTAAGCTCATCTGTAGGAATTTGTTGAGGAAAATACTTAAATATTTATTAAACAAATATTTCGTTTTAAACCCTAAACCCTTCCTAACACTACATTAATTAATAAAACTTTATTTAAATCAAATCCCAAATATTAGGGTTTGAACACTTTAATTTTTGGCTTATTCGGATAAGTAAGATCAATGTTATCTATTTTTTCAGAAAAACTATTATCCTTAAATTCATTTTTTAAGTTTTTGATTATTTGTAATTGATCATTGATTAAGTTTGGATTTAATCCTAAGAATATTTTTTTTAAATCTTTTTCCTCGAGAATTAGAAACCCATTGGTTGAAAATGTTATTTTAACTATTTCGAGGCTATATTTTTCTTGGGCAATAAAAATTTTAGATAATATTTTTTTAAATTTTTTTTCCCAACCAACAACTTGTATAGTTAATTCACTTGTATTTATATTTTCTGTATTTTGTTTGTTAATAAAAAAACCATCCTTATCAACAAAGCCTGATATTTTTTCATCATTTACTATTCTCTCACCGAAAGCAATTGGGTTTCGTGTATTAATGTGAATTTTCAAACCAAAAGGAATTATTTGTCTTCGAGCCGAAACATGCTTGAGCGATAAATTTTGTTTTAACTCTTTCTCTAAAAAATTAGTGTTAATAAAAATTAAACGTATTGGAAATTTTAAAGATGAATTTTTTAACAAATCATTTTTAGAGAATAATCCACTCCCTGAAATTCTAATATCTTGAACATTGACCTCTTTTAGTGTTTTAAGGCTTATTAAGCTTGTTGAAAATAAAAATAAAATTAGTAGTAAGAAGCTTCTGTTTTTAATTTTTTTCTGTTTTTTCACAAATCACATCGAGCTCTTTCCATCAATTGATCCATCCATTCTCTTGCCTGTTCTGCATCTGAGAATGGCACATCCATCTCTTTCCCATTACCTACTAATCTCAACCTGCATTTCCCTTGGGATTCATTTGTTAGTGGGGCTTCCCCTGAAGTTAAAGCCATTAATTCAACTAACTCTAGCTTCTTGATTGTAAAACTATCTTTTTCTTCAAATTTACCAGCCTCAAATGCGCTCCATCTTAATTCCCCATCTTTTAAGAAAGCTGCACCTGAACTATCTAATTTGCAAAGTTCAGAACCGCTTGCCCAACTCCTAAAAAGATTTTGCCTTCTTCTTTCTAACCATCCCAGAGCAGTTAATAAAACGAAGATTAAAAGTAATGGTAACCAAAGGAGTCCATGCAACATTTATTTGAATTATTTATCTAGAGATATATCTACTAGTTTAGCCACAAGTTGTTCAATATTTAAACCTGAAGCTTTCCAAAGCATTGGGAACATACTATTTTTTGTGAAACCTGGAATTGTATTTATTTCATTTAACAAGATTTTATTTGAAGATTTTTCTAAAAAGAAATCTACCCTTGCAAAACCAAAAATATTTAATGCTCTACAACTTTGAATAGCAATCATTTTAACTTGTTCAGATATTTTAGGATCTATTTCTGCTGGAATAGTTATTTTATTATTTAGATTATATTTTGAATGGTAATCATACCATTCACTTTCGTAATTAACCTCGCCTATCTCTGAGGTTAAAAGTTTTGCATTTCCAATTATTCCGCATTCAATCTCTCTCACTTCTAAACCTTCCTCCACTACAATTCTTGGATCTATGTCCCAAGCTTTTTCTAATGCCCGTAATATTTCTGATTCATTTGTGACTTTCGTAATGCCAAGAGATGATCCAGAATTAGATGGTTTTACAAAAATAGGAAAATTTAGTTTTTTTAAAATCTCATCAATTAACTTATTTTTTACTTCTAAATCATCAGGATCTTCATTTTGAAAAACTAAATATTTAACTTGTGGAATTTTAAGTTTAGAAAAAATTGTTTTCATCAATATTTTATCCATTCCTAGAGCTGATCCTAAAATTCCGCATCCAATTAAAGGCCTATTTGTGAATTTCAGTAATCCATGGATTGATCCGTCTTCGCCATTAAATCCATGAAGAAGTGGAAACCAAACATCAACTTTTTTAAATTCAATTCCCTCTAAAAAGTTAATTTTTTCTTGATCTAAAATTCTTTTTTTATTTGTGGGAAGGTTTTCAATTTCGTCAATTAGGATCTTTTCCGAGAGATCACTATCAAGCCAATCTCCATATTTGTTAATGTAAAAGGCTTTAACTGTAAAGCGTTGTTTGTTGATTCTTGAGTGAAAAGCTTGAAAAACCGTTTTTGCTGAGGATATAGATACTTCATGTTCATTAGAATAACCACCAAATATTAACCCTATACATTGTTTCTTTTCCCCAATCATTTAGTAAGAATTAAAAGTAAAGTTCGCCAGTTAAAGAAAATGGTCTTGCTTCATTTATTCTTACATCTATTTCATCTCCTAATGAAAAATTAAATTTAATGTCTTTGGGAATCTCTACGAAAGTTAATCTATTTGATCTAGTTCTACCCATAATTTGTGAAGCATTTTTTGGATTTAAACCCTCAATTAGAACACTTTCGATATTGTTTATGTATCTTTGATTTCTAGACTTAGCAGTTTTCTCCACCAAAGCATTAATTTCCTGCAATCTAGCTTTTTTTTCTTCTTCAGGAATTTGATTATTCCAAACAGCTGCAGGTGTATTTGGTCTTGGTGAATAGGCTGCTGTATTTACTTGATCAAAACCAATATCTGATATTAGCTTCAATGTATCTTGATATTGTTGTTGGGTTTCTCCAGGGAAAGCAACTATAGCATCAGCTGTGATTGATGCATTTGGCATTAATGATCTTATATTCTCAATTATATTTTTATACTTTTTGATAGTGTATCCTCTAGACATCTTCTTTAAAATTTCATCATTTCCACTTTGGAAGGGAATATGAAAATGTTCGCATACTTTATCTAGTTCATAACAAGCATTAATCAATCTTTTTGAAAAATATCTTGGATGACTGGTAGCAAATCTTATTCTGCGGATCCCTTTTACATCATGAATGTAATATAAAAGGTCAGTTAGGGTATTTTCTTTTCTTCCAGCTTTTGTAGTTCCTGGAAGATCCCTCCCATAAGCATCAATATTCTGCCCTAAAAGAGTAATTTCCTTAAAATTTTCATCCGCTAATTTTTGAATCTCACTTTTTATCGCATTAGGATATCTTGATTGCTCTTTTCCTCTGACAGAGGGAACTACACAATATGAACATCTTTCATTACATCCATATATGATGTTAACCCAACCACAGATAGAGCTTTCTCTTCTAGCACTTGTTATGTCTTCAGAAATGAAGGTTTCTTCTGTAGCAGCAACTTGATTACCCAAATCAATTTGGCCTAAAAGGTTCTCAAGGTTATTAACGTGTTGAGGCCCCATTACTAGATCAAGTTCTGGAACTCTTCTTAGTAATGACTCTCCTTCTTGCTGAGCAAGGCAACCAGCTACAACAAGTTTTAAGCTGGGTTTTTTGTGCTTTCTTTTTGCTTGTTTTCCAAGAAAACTATAAACTTTTTGTTCCGCATTATCTCTTATTGTGCATGTATTGTACAAAACCAAATCAGCATTTAATTCGTCATCTGCTCTGATGTATCCCATTTTCTCTAAGGTTCCAGCCATTCTCTCAGAATCGGCTTTATTCATTTGGCATCCAAATGTGGTAATCCAATAACTACCAATAGTTGAATTCTTTTGAAAAAATTTTTCTTCTTGTTTCGTTTTGGTTAGCACTTTGCTAGCAATTTTTTATGATTTTAAATTCAAAATTATAAATAAAATAATCTTGATGCAATGTTTTGAGGGCGAGCGAGGGGATTCGAACCCCCGAATAGCGGCGCCACAAGCCGCTGCCTTAACCACTTGGCGACGCCCGCCTCACATTTATAAATTTAACAACTCAAGGGTAATTTTTCATAGTTATTGCATCTTTTAGCGAAATTTGAATTATTTTCTAGGTCATTAAAGTTTTCTTATGTTTTAAAATAAAAGAAAATTCGAAAATTTGAGTAATTCCGGTACAGCTGAGGTACTTATTCCAAGAAGCCTTTGTTCAATAGAAGATTTTGATAACCTCATTATTGATGTAGAGGATTTATGTGCTGTTTCCATCAGTTGGGATAATGGATATGTTTCTGAGTTAAAGCCTTTAAATAAAAAAGTTAAAAAACCAAAAAATATTTTATTCCCAAGATTTGTTGAAACGCATTCGCATTTTGATAAATCTTTTACATGGGCAGATTTCCCTAATTTTAAGTCAAACTATGGAGGAGCATTATCAGTAAATCTTGAAGAACACAAAACTAGAACTACAGATAAGGTGCTTAAGAGAGTTGAGAAATCGCTAAAACTCGCCATTAAAAATGGATATCGAGCTATTAGAAGTCATATCGATACATACGAAAGTCAACCAATTAATATTTGGATTGAACTTTTTAAATTGAAAAAAAAGTTCTCATCTGAGTTAACTTTACAATTCGTTGCTCTAGCTCCAATGGAATTCTGGGATACTTCAAATGGAGAGGAATTGGCAAAAATGTTTTCATCTCATGGAGGCATTTTAGGGGGTGTTATGGTTCCTCCTTTTAATAAAAAAGAAACGAGCAAATTTCTCTCAAAGATGCTTCTTCTCGCGAGTAAATATAAATTAGAAATTGATTTGCATATTGACGAATCAATTATTGAGCCTGGAGCAGGATTAAAAATTTTATTAAAAACAATCGAAAGTTTAAAAATTAATACTGTTCCTATTACTTGTAGTCATTTGAGCAGTCTTATTTCTCTTAGTCCTAATGAGGTTTTAAATTTAGGAAAAAAAATTGCTGAGAAAAATATTAAGGTTATTGCCTTACCCATAACAAATTTTTGGCTTCTCAATCGAGACAATAAAAATACGTCACTAAAAAGACCAGTTGCGCCAATAAAACAATTACAACATTCACATGTGGATGTATCTCTAGGTAGTGATAACGTGCAAGATCCTTGGTATCCATTTGGTAATTTTGACCCTTTTTATATGTTGTCTTCCGCGATACCTATGCTTCAACTAAATCCCTGGGAAAGGATAACTATATCTACTATTTTTTTAGCTCCAAGTAGATTATTAAAATTAAAATGGGATGGTTTAATTAAAAAGGGTTGCCCTGCTGACTTTGTGATTTTAGAGGCACAAAGTTGGGCAGATGTTTTTTCATGCTCTTTAAAAAGAAAAGTCTTTATAAAAGGCGATTTACATTCCTAATCAACTAATTTATATATAAAACAAAAAATTTATTAATGACATTAAATAATTTTGAATTTATAGACAAATTTAAGGAAGTCAAAAACTTAGAAGTTATTGACAACCAATCCGACTTAAAAAGACTCTCAAAAGATTTTTATAACTACTCCCCAATCCTTACTGAAAAATTAGACGGATGTATTGCTGATTTGGTTGTAAAACCTAGTGATAATAATGCTGTAAAAAAAGTAGCAGAAATTTGCTGGGAATTTTCTATTCCTCTTACTCTAAGAGGTTCAGGCACAGGCAATTATGGGCAGGCGGTCCCCTTGTTTAAAGGAGTTGTGATGCAGATGAGTCATTTTAATAAGTTAGAAGAATTTGATCCTGATACAGGTTTTGTAAAAGTACAATCTGGCTGTGTTATGGGAGATTTAAATAAACAATTAGAAAA
>CACJUL010000036.1 GCA_902596585.1 uncultured Prochlorococcus sp. | reverse complement strand
AACCTCATTTAGGAAGTGTATATACAACAGTAATTTGTGACTCAATAGCTAGGTTTAAAAGGCTTATGGGTGAAGATGTTATTTTTATCACAGGTGTTGATGAACATGGTCTAAAAATACAAAGAACAGCAAATGAAAAGGGTATTGAACCAAAATCACATTGTGATGAAGTCTCAGAAATCTTTAATATTAATTGGAAAAATTGGAATATTTCCTTTGACAAATTTATACGGACAAGCTCAAAAAGTCATGAATTTGTTGTAAATGAATTTTATGAAAGAGTAAAATCATCTGATGATATCTATATGGGCGTACAAAAAGGTTGGTATTGTGTAGGTTGTGAAGAATTTAAAGATAATCCAGAAAACTCCTCAACATACAAGTGTCCAATACATCAAAAAAATCTTGAATGGAAAAATGAAGAAAATCTCTTTTTTAGGCTTTCAAAATACCAGAAGGAAATTGAGGAAATAATCAACGAACCTTCCTTTATAGAGCCAGTAGAAAGAAAGAATGAAATTATAAATTTTGTTTCTAGAGGTTTAAAGGATTTTTCAATTTCAAGGACAAATGTATCTTGGGGCATTCCTGTGCCCGGTTACGATAACCATACATTCTACGTATGGTTTGATGCTTTACTTGGTTATGTAAGTGCCATTAGTTCTGATACAACGGATCATTTATTGGAAAACTCAATTAATGGAGGATGGCCAGCTGATGTTCATTTAATTGGTAAAGATATCTTGAGATTCCATGCGGTATATTGGCCAGCCATGCTCATATCTGCTGGGATGAAAGTCCCAAAAAAAGTATTTGGTCATGGTTTTCTTACTAGAGAAGGCCAAAAAATGGGGAAAAGCTTGGGTAATGTACTAGACCCTAACTTATTGCTTTCCAAGTATGGCAATGATCCTGTTAGATGGTACCTAATTAAAGACATAACTTTGGGTAATGATGGAGATTTTCAAGATAGAAGATTTGTAGACATTATTAATAATGACTTGGCAAATACAATCGGTAATTTATTGAATAGAACCTCATCTATGTCTAGAAAATGGTTTGACGATAAAGTTCCAAATAATGACAAAATTACAAGTGAAAATAAATTAAAATTTTTAGCCAAAACCACCGTTGAAAACTATATTAATAAATTCAATACTTACAAATTAGATCAAGCTGCTAATGAAGTATTAAACCTTGCAATTAATACGAATTTATATTTAAATGACCACCAACCTTGGTTGTTAATTAAGGAAAATGATAAATTGCCTTTTGTAAAAGAAATTATTTACAACGTATTAGAGAGTACGCGAATAATAGGATTATTATTATTACCTTTACTACCAGAATTATCATCAAAAATAAATGAACAACTTGGTTTTTTATATAAAAAAGAAATTCCTTGGGAACAACAATTAAGGTGGGGGTTATTAATTAGCAACTCAAAACTTCCTAAACCAACTCCAATAATAAACAAACTTGAGTATGAGTAAAATTTTTAATTTAATAATTTTCCTTCCAGTTTTTGTTCTTGGATGTAAATCTAAAGTAATTGAAGAAAATAAATTTACACAAAGAATAAATAGTTTAGATATGAATATTTTCTCAATGAGAGGAGAAAAAATCTACTCAATAACAAGCCCATATTCAAGCTTTGATAAAAATCAGCTCAAATTCAAATCAAAAAATACAAACATCAACATTTTTAATGGCGAAGAAATTAAATATATTATCAATTCAGATGAATCAACATTATCAGAAAATAATCAACTCTTAAAATTGAAAGGTAATGTAAAGTTAAAGATTTTTAAACGAGATGAAGATATTTTATATGCTGATAATTTCATTTGGAATATAGAAGAAACAAAATATTTATTAGAAGGAAATATCAGATTTGAAAATAAAAATATTATTTTAAATTCATCAAAGGCAAAGTTGGGTACAGATAACATAATTGAATTTTTCAATCCAGTAAAATATATAATAAAGGATGAGAATAACGAGAATAAATATGCAATAACTTCAGAAAATGCCTACTATAACCTCAATACTGAATCAGTTAGTTTTAAATCAAAAGATAAAAGAGTTAAATCAATAATTTATTTTTAAATATTATTTTTTGAAAAAATATTATTTATTTTCTTCGACCAGTTTGTTATCCATTTTTCGTCAGCCTTAGTAAAACATTTAGCACTCCAGCCTCCAATCAAGATAAAAGCTTTACTATTTATAGGTACAACTAGGATAGACGGAATTTCTGCACAAAAATTAAAAAATTCATCTCTACCTGGATAAAATTTTGTGTTTGCTAATGATATTAATTTCATTTCTTTTATTGATCTTAGACAAGTAGCTCCAGGTTTAAATTCATTACTTGAAGAGATTCCTCTTCTTAAAATATTTACTCCATCATTATGAATTAATATTGATGCTGCAGCAGTAGAAGTTAATATCGCTTCAGATCCCCATGCAAGTTCATCAATCACTTGATCCGGAATATTTTTATCAAAGAAAAACTTATTTTCACCTTTTAAGTCAACTTTCTCACCCGCTAAAGGCTGGAATTCCTTAAATAAGAAGCCTATCAAAATAATAATTAATGACGCTATTGCAGCTAGTACTTGTGCTCTTTCAAGTTCAGGAGTAATTAATCCTATTGAAAAGAAATTTGCTATCTGAAAAATAAAGAGTGTTATGCCGATTAATATTAATGATTTTCCATTGAATCCCATATATTAAGTATTCTTGTCCTATTTAAATTATGAAATCATTATATTGTTTAGTACGTTCAAAGATACTCAAACATATGGTTTTTAATATATAATTAACCAAAACCTTTTAAAATGAACCTAAACATTAATAAATATCTTTTTTCATTTATAGTTACTGGTTTAATATTTCTTATAATTCCTTCATCTACCTTTGCTGAGGGTGTTACTAATTTAAACAGAGTTTTTGGAGTTACTCAACAAAAAACCATTATCAACTACGAAAAAAGTCAGCCCTCTTCAATTGACAATCCTGTAGTCGATCCAAATTTTAACGTAATGAGATCGAGTGATACTAATAGTTCTACTGCTACTTATATAGTCATTGGTTTATTAATTGCTGCAACAATTATTCCCTTAGCAACATGGTGGTATTTCTCTAAATAATAGAGAAATCATGAATTCCAAAAATTTAAATATTAGAGATAATTATTCTCAAATTATTTTTATAACTGGTGGAACAAAGAGCGGGAAAAGTGAATTTGCTGAGCACTTAGCAAAGGAAGTAAAAAAATTATCGTATGTTGCCTTATCTGAAAATAATCTTGATGATAAAGAATGGCAAGAAAAAATTAATTTACATAGAAAAAGAAGGCCAAAGAATTGGAAATTAATAGAAACGACAGATCTATTAAATACACTTATCAAAGAAGATGGTCCAATATTAATAGACTCAATTGGCGGATTTGTTATGGAAAGTATTGGGAAGGAAAATAATGAATGGACAAAAAAGATGCTTTCACTAATAAGTATTTTAAAGAAAAGAAATAGCATTACAATTATTGTTGGAGAACAAGTAGGGTGGAGTCTTGTATCTGAATATAAAATTGGTAATAAATATATCGAAAGAATCGGCGATCTCCAAAAAAAAATTACTAAAATATCTCAAGATAATTGGTTGGCAATAAACGGCAGAGCAATCAAAATAGATGAAATAAGTTTAGAAATACCAACTTAAAATTGGAATTAGCTCTTTTTGAACCTAGGATCCCACAAAATACTGGTAATATAGCCAGATCATGTGCTGCATTTAATATACCTTTGAATCTTATAGAGCCATTAGGTTTTAAACTTGAAGATAAATATTTAAAAAGAGCTGGATTAGACTATTGGCCTATTGTTAACATAAATAAGTATGGTAATTTTAATGAGTTTTTAAAGTCAAAACAAAAAAAAAGAATAATTTCCTTTAGTAAAAAAAATGGGATATATTTAAAGGATTTTAAATTTCAGGAAGATGATGTTTTGTTATTTGGGAGAGAAGATTCAGGATTACCAGATAGAATTATTGATAAAAGCGACTTTTTAATATCAATATTTATGCCAAATTTAGATACTGGGAACAAAGATCAAAAAGGTGTCAGAAGTCTAAATCTTTCCGTAGCATGCGGGATAGCTATATATGAAGCACATAAACAAATAAATTTTCAAAAAAGTAATTAAGTGCGACCAATGCCTTACAATATTCCCATGTCTCGGTAGCTCAGCTGGTTAGAGCGGCGGATTCATAGCCCGCAGGTCGCGTGTTCAAGTCACGCTCGAGACATTTCTAAAACTTTTCTATTAAAGTCCTTAGATAAAGTCTTAAGCAATCATAACTATCACAGAGAATAGTGTTCAATTCACCGAGTACAGTCTTAGAACAAAAGAAGGCCAAAGCAAAATATCCTGATGCAAAGGTAATAGTACTTGATGATAGTTTTAATACTTTTCAGCATGTTGCAACTAGTCTTTTGACAATCATCCCAGACATGAGTGAAAAAAAAGCCTGGGAATTAACCTTCAAAGTAGACAATTCAGGTTCTGCTGAAGTATGGAGAGGTAATCTTGAACTGGCGGAGTTATATCATGAACAGCTAGCCAACAAGGGATTAACAATGGCACCTATCGAAAAAACATGAATAATTCTGAGAGCGCCAAAATCATATTTATTGGTTTTCTCTAGAAGTTTTTTAAAAAAATTAACCAAAATAAGGTTTTTTTGATTCATTGATGGCCACTTATGTAACTAATTTAAATTAAAACTTTTTACATGATTTAGTAATTTCAAAAAACAAACATAAAATTAATAAGTTTTTCATTTATTAACTACTTTTCCTCCATATTTTCTGGCTATTTTATCTAGCAATATACGTACATCCTTATTTTTAAGTTTTTCTGCTTGCTGCAAAATCTCAAGAAGATCGTTTATTTGATCCTGTGTGTCTTCATTTAATTCAGATACAGCCATTAAAATAAAACGTTTAAAATTTCATCTTAGGTTGAAGATTATAGAAATGTTTGTTGTATTAAAATCAATTTATTGCTATTTTTTTTATGCGGGCTAAGGTTCATATCTCCACGAGGATTTAGTCCGCTTTATTTTTAAAATTAAAAAAAAGAATATACAAAAAATATAGACTTATTATTTCTAACTATTCAATTTATTTAAATATATCTCTTTAGTAGTTTTTAGATATAGTTTCACTTATAATGATATTTTATTAGCATATTAGAAGATATTTAATTTTACATTTCAGGAAATTAGTGTGACACTTATTCATCAAAAATATTTTTATTTTTATTCATAACCCTCTTGAAATACTTAAACTCAATAAATTCATGAATCATTTTCATATCTTCGATAAATAATTCTTTATTTAGTGTATAAACATCAGTATCTCTTGTAATATTTTTATTTTTGGATATAGATTCCTTTTCAAATAAATCATTTGATAAATTATTACTATTTAGTGATTTTAGTGATAAAGAGTCCCTTAATACTCCCCTCGACCTTAATGCTTCTTCAACCAATAAACCCGTAATTTTTGACTGACTAAAATCATTAGCTCTGCATAATTTATCAATAATTTCATGGACTTCTTCACTTGGTAAAAACCCTATTCGTTTTCTCTGAGAGGGCATAATAGTTAAATTTAAGTGTCACACTTGCATATTATAAGTGTTGCACTATATTTGGTTTAAGTCAACTAAATTTTATGCACATACTTGTTCTACCTTTTGGTTTTATTCTTTGGTACTTGGCTTATAAAGCTAAACCTATTATTAGAGATGATGTAACACTTCACTGGGAAGAGAGGAACATAGATAAGAGAAATAAACTGCTGAATATAATTAACGAACGCTTTTAAACTAATCGCCAACAAATTTTGACCATTCCTTATGCTTAAAATCTAGATCTGAGATTAATTGCTTTTGATATGTATATTTGAGTTGATTTTCGTTAAGAGATTTTTTGGTAATAATCATCTCATTAGAGTAAAAATATGGAGTATTAGAACTACCAATTTTTTTTTTGATAACCAT
>CACJUL010000035.1 GCA_902596585.1 uncultured Prochlorococcus sp. | reverse complement strand
AAATGTATCAATTTGAAAATTATAATGAAGAAAAATTAATGTAATCTTGAATTTTGAAATTTATGCCTTAAGGATGTAGGTTCATTATTGATTCGGTTACCTCTATTTAAATAAATCTCAAATTTATTATTAACCAAATAAATTTAAATAAATAATAAAACAAATGGTAGAAGAAAAAAAAGATTTAAAAAAATGCTCTGGAAAGAAAAAAATTATGTTTGCTTATGGTTTTGTTCAGCTTGGGTCTAGTATCGTATCTGCAATAGCTTTAGTTGCAATAGCTTTTGGATTCTGTGCAGTAAAAAAAGAGTCTAGTCTTTTTAATAAATGTGTCGCTGAAATCATAGCAGATGGTGGTAGTAATTCTGAGGCAGTAAGGTATTGCAATGGGGGCAATTAAAAATTCCTCACAGAAAAATTAAATGGATTCAACCTGTGATTTGATAATTGATTCTTTGAAAGAGGAGCCAATTGGAGAAACTGACCATTTTATTTGGTTCATAACAGATATTGGCATTGTTGCACTATTTAAAAGAGAGGAGAACTTTGAAACTTATAGTTCGAATGTAGAAATTGAAGCTAATAAAATAGGTTTGGATATAACTAAAGAAGAAAAAGAGTATCTCAAAATAAAAGAGAGACAGCTTTTCTTGTTTTACTCATAATCTAGGATTTAGTTCTTGATTTAGTAAGATGGTTCAAGATTAAAGGCGGGCTCCATTATATTGTTTTCGCTAATTAACTCGTAGGTAAGCTCTTTATTTAGGGCATTTATATAGGATGTATAAAGTTTTCCCCAAACAAATTCAAATTCATCTTTACTTAAATTCTTGAAAAGAATTTCTCCCTTGAAGTAAATGTGATAAGAATCATTCATAGTGGAAAATCAATCTTATCCTTTTTAACGCAAAGGATTCTTTATGTAGTATTGTCTGCTACTAAACAGGAATTTATAAGTGTAATAAGAAATACTCTTAGACCATTCGTGTATTCATTTTTTGTTTTTTGAATAATCCGACTGTCTCATCAAGATCCATACACGGCTGAATATTTATATCCATTAGCCTTCTCCAGGGATGCCATTGCTTCCAAATTGTCTCAAGAGAATCTGCACTCACTACAGAATGTCCAATCCCATTTTGAACCATAAAAATCCAAGAATGAACCTCATAGTTTTCAGGTCGATTTTGGGGACCACCTGATTCGTACCAATTAATTAGCATTTCTGCCCCTTCTTCTTGATCCTCGCCATCTGTAAATTCGTAGGAAATCAAATACCTTTGCATATAGATTATTTTTAAAATCTCTGTACTATTTTAACTCTAGATTTAGATATTGCCTCCTAATTTAATCAATGCTATGAAGTTTATAGAAGTGATTGTTTTAAATGAAAGAAATATTTGGGAAAATAAAAAAGAATATTTTAACTAATTTATTTTTTATAAATAAGACAATATCGAAGTATTTTCAAAACCATGATCTGTTCGTATAGCTCTAGTTAACAGATAAAATTTGATACTTTTGAAAATACCTCAAATTAGTTACGATATTTGTACTGTATAGATACCAATGATAAATAAAAAGGATCAAAGCGATCCAATTAATAATTTAGAGTATGAAAAAGTTCTTGAAGAAGAAATAATTAATTCGTACGAAAGTAAATTTCTGAAAGATACTGAAGAAGATATTAAAAAGATTAAATTTTACAGACTAAAAAGAACTCCATTGGAAATTTTGAATAGGTTATTTTTCTTTTTCTTTATTGGAAGTTTTCTTTTCTCTTTGTTTTTAGCTTATTCAGAAAGTAAGTTATGGTTCATACTTTATGTAATAAGTGCATTTTCATGTGTTTTCTATACTCCTAATAGAAAGGCACTAAAAGAATTAATAGCAGCTTGGCCAAATATAGAGGATCTCATCAAGGGGAGGAGTATGTGGAGAAAAGGGAAGTAAATAGATTATGAAACCGTTAAGTTCGTTTAAAAAATGGTTATTAAATATCCTTGTACCATACATAGAGGGCACCAACAAGAAAAAAGAGGATAAAAAATGAGTTTAATAAAGGTTGGAATTATTGTTGAACTTTTTTTATTGGTAGGAATTTCTTTATGGGTTAAGAAACTAAATAGTAAACAAATTAGGCAACCATCTCTATCAAAAAAAACAATAAAAAGTCTCAAATTTTAAAATTATGATCACAAAATAAGGAATCTTTAAAAAGAGATCAAATTTTTAGGAAAATTCTTTTCTTTTTCCCTCTCACTTTGTGTATTAAATCGGTTAGAACATTTATATAGTTCTAAAAAATATGGTTTCCTCCATCCAAGGTCTTGCTCCTATAATCAATCCATTAAATAGTGTCTTAATAGAGAAGAAACTTATAAATGTTGATCAAAAGTTCATTCAACTAGTCTCTCTAGCGGAAGGCTTACCTCGTACAGAAATTATTGAAAGTGGAAGGAATTATTGGAGAGGCGTTTGTAGAAGCTTAATTTTTAGATTCCCAGACGACCTTGAAATTTTAAAGCTTGATGTAAGAAGTTATGTAGACAGATCTAAAGGAATAATCCAAATAAGATCTGCGGCAAGATTTGGGCAATCAGATTTAGGGGTTAATCTTAGAAGAGCGGAATATTTGTTTAACCAATTAGAGAAACTTTAATTAATCTATTTTTATAAATTTAAGGTTCTTTTTGCTAAATAGTTGTGCTTTAATTCATAAGAATATTTAAATTCTATGGTAAAAATAATCTTAGTAGGGGTTATTGTTGTGCTTGTATATTCTCAACCTGATCTTCGTCTTACAGTTGCTGATTGGTTAAAAGCAGCTTCTAATTTTCTTATTGAATCAGTACAAGTAAAACCTTAAATTAATTTTTAATGAAGCATTAAATAAGACCTGAGACGGTAATCATTTGTTTAATGCATACAGCTACGAAAACAAATATTATTATCCTGCTTAATATGTATTTCACTTAAACAAATAAATAGTTTTAGGAACATAATAGAAAATTTTTTTGAAATTTTTGAATAGTTAACGATAATAAGGGATATGAAGCTTAGATTATTTGAGTTCTATTTTATTAAAGACTATTTAAGGCCTTGGTTTGGTCTTATTTATTCTTTATTCTTTCTGTTCTTTTTAGGTGCAATTGGCTATCGAATAACAGAGGGATGGGAATGGAGTGATTGCTTATGGATGGTTCTGATCACAATAACCACTATTGGTTTTGGAGAAGTTCAACCTTTAAGTCCTGAAGGCAGAATCGTTACTGTTTTAATAATCGTAGGCGGATTGATCTTTATTCAATTTACCTTTCAAAAAGCTGTTAGATTATTTGAATCCGGCTATTTTCAAAGAGTAAACGAATTACGTTTTAAAAGAATTCTTAGAAAAATGGAAAATCATGTAATTTTGTGCGGATATGGGAGGGTTGGTCAGGAAATATCTAACCAAATAAAAACGCAAAATATTCCAATTATTGTGGTTGAGAGCGATGAAGATAGAAAAAAGATTGCTGAAGAAAATGGTTTAGAAGTGCTTTGTGCTGATGCGACTCTTGATGAGACTTTAAAATTGGCAGGATTAGAAAAATGCAAAAGTTTGGTCGTCACCTTGCCTAACGATGCTTCTAATTTATATGTAGTTTTGAGTGCTAAAGGGATAAGAAGTTCTATAAGAGTAATAGCAAGAGCTGGAACTGAAGAAGCTGCAAGTAAGTTGAGATTAGCTGGAGCAAGTATAGTTGTAAGTCCTTATATAGCGGCGGGAAGAGCAATGGCCTCAATGGCCTTAAGGCCAATCGCTATTGACTTTCTTGATCTGCTTGCAGGAAGTGAATGTGAAATTGAAGAATTTGAATTAAGTAATGATATTAGTCTTTTTGAAACTGCAGAGAAAAGATCACTTTCTGAACTTGGAATAGGTAAAAAGAGTGGAGCAAAAATATTAGCCATTAAAGAAAATGAAAAGTTGTTTACTAATCCTGGAGGTAATTTCATACTTCAACCAGGTCAGGTATTAATAGCATTTGGTAGTAAAGAACAGCTAAATATTTTGAATGGTTTGTTGGGTAATCTTGTTGTAGCAGTAGAGCTATTAAAATAGATATGTCGAGATTAAGAATTAATAGCTTAATTAATTATTTGTGAAATAAATCTAATGAAAATATTTAAATTCCTATTCGTAATTCCTGTAATAACTTTAATAATTATTTTTCAAACCTCTTTGCAAAATAGATATTTAATGGCTTCTGATATTAGAGATGGAGAGACAATTTTTAGAAATGTTTGTGCAGGCTGCCATGTAAGAGGTGGATCAGTCGTTCTTAAAGGATCTAAATCATTAAAACTTTACGACCTTGAAAAAAAAGGAATAGCAGATGTTAATTCAATAACAAAAATCGCTAATGATGGGATTGGTTTTATGAAAGGTTATAAAAATAAATTGAAGGATGGTGAGGATAAGGTCCTTGCACAGTGGATTATTCAAAATGCAGAAAACGGTTGGGAGTGAATGAAAAGTTTGCTTCTTTAATATTTTCGTGTGAGGAAAATTTAAAGAAGCATTTTTATAATAAATAAATAGGTTTAAGGACAAATTAAAAAGCTAATAAGATCAAATTAAAAAGCTAATAAGATCAAATAAAAAATAATCATTGAATGTAAAGTAAATATGAAATATTTAGATCAAATAAATTTGATTATATAAAATAAATTTGTTGGGTTTTTCAAATGACTATTAAGGATCATAAAAGTTTGCAGGGCTCAAAAATTCTTTTTGTAGAGGATGATAAGAGTATTAGGCTGACAGTTAGTGAAACATTAAAAGGCGAAGGTTTTCAAGTTTTAACATTTAAAGATGGTTCAAGTGCTTCAGATTTTATTAGCGATAATACTAGAAATGAAATAGACCTTATAATTCTTGATTTAATGTTGCCAGGGCTTAATGGATTAGAGTTATGCAGAAAAATAAGAAATGAGGAAAATCATACACCCGTATTAATTTTGAGTGCAAAAGATAATGAATCAGACAGGGTTCTTGGATTAGAAGTTGGTGCTGATGATTATCTAACAAAACCTTTTGGGTTAAATGAATTAATTGCTAGATCGAGAGCCTTAATAAGAAGATCTAAACGTAATAAGAAATATATAGAAAGTACAAAAACTATCATTGAGTTTAATCATATAAAAATGTTTTTAGAGGAATGCAGGGTAACTTCTTTTGATAGGGAAATAACGTTATCTCCAAAAGAATTTAAATTATTAGAGTTATTTATGAAAAGTCCCAAAAGGGTATGGTCAAGGGATTTAATTCTTGAAAAAATATGGGAAATTGACTTTATTGGTGATACTAAGACGGTAGATGTTCATGTTAGATGGCTTAGAGAAAAATTAGAAGAAGATCCCTCAGCGCCAAAACTTCTGAAAACTGTAAGAGGTTTTGGATATAAGTTTGGATGAAAATGAAAACGCTTCAAGAGGTATCAACTTTCTTTTATGAGAAATGGAAAATCAAGGTTAAAGGATTTTCAAAAAATAATAAAAATATTGAATTAACTAAAAATAAGGAACAACAAATTTTTAATTTTCCATTTGATAAAGTTAAACCACAGCAACTTTTATCTTGGTTAGATTATTCATCTCAAGGATGGATAATCTTATCATCAGATCTAACAATAAAATTTATTAATAAAAAGGCTTTATCTCTTATTAGGTTCATTAAATATAGAGATGTCATTGGAAAAGCAATTAATGATATTAATGAGCTTGAAGTACTGAGGAATAAAATTCTTTACTCTAGAAAAAAAGATTTTCCAATTAGCCTTGACTTCACCATTTCAGGAGAACCTATTTGGGCAAATATTCTTAGAGGAAGTAAAAAGAATTATTTAATATTGTTGGAAAGTAAATTATCAATTGAATCCATAAAAAAAAGACAAAATCAATTAGTTAATGACGTGTCTCATGAACTGAAAACCCCTCTTACATCTCTTATTTTGATTGGGGAAAGACTGGAAGCAGTAATATCAAAAAAGGATAGGTATCTTATTAAAAGGCTTAAGAAAGAATCTAAAAGACTAAAAAAAATGGTCGAAGAGACTTTAGAACTTTCCAAGTTAGAAAGTAGCGAATCTTTTAATAAAAACAAAAAAATATCTATTTCAGATTTGGTTATGGAATCTTGGCAAACCTTAAAACCGCTTGCAGAAAAAAAAGATATAAAAATAAATTTATTTATACCAACTAAATATTATATTTCTGGTGATATTGAAAATTTAAAGAGAGCGTTTATAAACATTTTGGATAATTCTCTACGTTACTCCCCAACAAATGAGGAAATACAAATTGAAATTTTTAAGAGAGATAGCTCTGTTGTTATAAGAGTTAGGGATAAAGGCATTGGATTAGAGGAAAATGAATTTAATGATATTTTTTCTCGTTTTTATCGCGGAGATCCATCAAGGACTAAATTTAAGAAAAGTGGTAGTGGTTTAGGTCTTTCATTAACAAAAAAAATAATAAATAACAATAAAGGTTTTATAAAAGCTTTTAATCATAAAGATGGTGGAGCGATTATTGAAACTATCTTTCCGTGTCTTAATACAGATTTATAGGGAAAATTTTAAAAATATTAGGACATGATTTTTCTGCAATAAATTTTTTTAAATTCAAGACTGCTTCTCTTGTAAAAAGAATGCTTCCTTCTTTTAGGTCATCTGCACAATAAGTATCTCTTTTCTCAATAGCTAGCCATAGCCTATCAGGTAAAGTTGGCATATACATACTCTCAAAAGCAGATGTTCTAATGTTATTTTCTTCTTTTTTATGTTCCCTTTAAAAAGTTAAG
>CACJUL010000034.1 GCA_902596585.1 uncultured Prochlorococcus sp. | reverse complement strand
TAAAAATATTTTTAAATAAAAGATGAACTCAAAACCAGTTTGGAAAATAGAAAAAATTGTTTTACCTCAACATGCTGACCATGCAGGAGTTATGTGGCACGGTACATATTTTAATTGGCTTGAAGAAAGCCGAATAAATGCACTTTTAGAAGTAGGTATAAGTTATTTCGAACTAACAAAAAAAGGTTTAGATTTACCTTTAATCAATACTTCAATAAAATATAATTCTCCTTTATATCTAGGTGAAAAAATTACAATCGAAAGCGAATTCAACATTGAAAAAAGTCCTAGGATAAATATAATTTCAAAATTCCTTAACAAGAAAAAAGAAATCTTAACCTTAGCTGAAGTCAATTTAGTATTAATAAATAAACTGAATTTTTCTATAATAAGAAAAAGGCCAGATTTCCTATCGGAAGCCTTTATTAAATTAAACGGTTGAAATTATTATCCGCTAATTCAACCATTTATTAAAATATTAATTATGAATATATTTCAAGTTATTGACTCTTACCAATATGAAATGGAATCAAGATATCAAGAAAAATCGATGCTTACAAATCTTTTTACAGAGCACAAATTTATAGGTTGGTTAGGGTTGTTTATAGTATTTTTTTCTATCTTCACAATTTTTGTTTTTCAATTCCTTGAGTGGGAAAGTAATGACAATAATAAAAGTTAGGAAGATTTAATGCTTATAATTCAACTGAAAGACTTAAAAAATGGCTATCTATTTAAAAATAACAAACCCTACTGAGGTTGTAAAAAAAAAGACCTCAAAATGGCTTACAGACATTACACCTGAAAGGATTGATAGGAAATTGGTCGAGGATGAAGTCATAAAAGGCATTATCGAGCAATTAACATTAGAGGGCATTAAAGGAGAAATATCAGCAATTAATGGGTTTGAAGTAAATGAATCTTCAGTAATAACAAAAAATAATTTTGTTATTAGAAAAACAAAAACTTTTTAGATCGAAAATAAAAATCTTTAATGAAAACTTTTTTTATTTTAATTATTTCTATCATTTTTTTAGTTTTTATAATTGTAAGGGATTATCAAATTAAAAAGAAAAAGTTTAAATTAAATAATGCCTTAAATTCCAATTTCTTTATTCAAACAATTAATAATTTAATAGAAGAAAACAAATATAATTTGTTAGAGGAGAGGATCAGATTAAGGGAAATAGATGCTTACGGTAACGAGGATTATAAAAAATGGATTGGCAATCCACCTCTTGATGAAAAAGCCATCGAAATAAATATATTTAATGGATCCAAGCGATTTAAAGAAGGTATACCATACTTCTGGGAAAAAGTAATTTTAAAAAAATTTGGCAATATGGAATTATTTTTCGAAAAGTGGAGATCGTATTGTAATGAAAATCCTACTATTGATGATGAGATAATTGGATCTATTAGAAAGCTCGAGAATGAAGATTGGTTTGTATTCATAGCAAGTCAAATAGAGAAATCATGCTTAAACCTAATAGAAAAAAACTACTCAAGTAAAAACCAAAGGAACTACAAAAAAGGTATTAGATTTGAAAATCATTGCATGGAAATTCTCAAACAACATGGCTGGGATGTAAAAGAAACCCCTAATACAGGAGATCAAGGGGTTGACTTAATTGCGTCAATAAATGATTGGAGAATATGTATTCAATGCAAAGATCATGAAAAAGCTATTGGAAATAAAGCAGTTCAGGAAATTTCAGCTGGTAAATTATTTTGGAAAGGTACACATGCAATAATAGTTTCAAATTCTGGCTTTACAAAATCTGCTCATCAACTAGCAAAATCAAATAAAGTGGAACTAATCAGTGAATATCAATTAAAAGATTTAGAAAAGTTTATTTTTTAAATAGTTTATATCAATTGTATTAGGCCTTCTTTATAAAGCAAAAGTGTTGTAAAAATTCCTGAGGCCCACATTAAACCTCTAGCTGTTGGGATATTAAATACATATGCACCAATATATAAAAAACGAAAAATAGGATGAATCAATGCTGCAATTATTGCAATATTAGAGTCAGTTAAAGTAATCAAGCAAAGAAGACATGCTGGTGCATGTAGGGAAATACTTTCCCAACAATTTTGGTGACACCAAACTGCTCTTTTACCAAAAGAAGGTAATTCATCGAATAAAGCCCTTGGAGCAGACATATTTTCAACAGAATATCCCGCTTTAACTCTCCCTATAGTTAATGGAATAATTGATAATAAAACAACTCCAACTGATAGACAAAGGCTCCAGGCAAAAGCTACTTGCATATGATTTAAATAATATTATTAGCTTAATAATTGAAGCTGGTTATCGTGATAAATGAAAAAATCATTACTTTATATAAAACTTTGTAAAAAATGATGTAATTTATATTCAAAAATCATTTATGGATAATTCAAAGATAGTTTTAATTTTTGGCATAAGTTTACTAATATATTTTGCTTTTCTGTTTTTAGGATTTTTTCTTAAGAATAAAAATCTTAAGGCGCAGAATCTTAAAAAAGAAGAATAGATTATTAATTCCACGAAAATTTACTATTTTCTCAATATTTTTATATCTTTTTGGATATATTTCATGGAAATAAAATTTGATCCTAATAATAATATGGGATATTTAAATTCAATAAGATAGTGCTGGTATATGAAAAAATTATATAAATTTCTTAAAAGTTTTATATTTATATCACTTTGGCTTATTATATCCTCATTTTTAACCCAATTTTGGAATACCTTTCATTGGGAATATATTTACTTAAACTTCAGAATTATATTTGATAGAGAATTTTGGTTTGTTGCAGAAAAATTTCTTTTAGGATTTGATATTGGTTACTGGTTAGAAGAAGCACTAAAATTCTTGAGTTATGAAATACCTAAAGAATCTTTTAAATATTTTCCAATTTATTTCGTTTTAAAGTCTGTTTGGATAAAAAATTAATATATTTTTTTTAGAAGATTTTAATAAATTGCTTAAAATTAGAGAATAAAGTCGATGATTTCATTTTTCTTAAAACAAATAAAGTACCTTTATCACCTCTACAAATTCTAAGCTTATTACTTAGATAAGTTATCTCTAACCACCCTAATTGTTCATTATTTATTTCTTTCATAGCATTTATATTTTTCCTTCCAAATTTAGGACCAATAACACCAGCATGCGTAAATCTGACCCCAATTTTTTTTTCATTTATGTAATAAAGTTTTATTAAAATGCCAGTACCAATAATTGAATTTATTCCTCTTGGCTTAAGTAAATTAAGACCATTTAAATTAAAAGGATCAAGAATTTGAATATTATCAATAAAAGGAGAATATTTTAAAAACGGACTATTAGAACTACTCCACCTAAGCTCCCAGACACCCTGCAAATCATTTCTATCCTTACCAAAGGAAAAGTTATGATTAATTTCAAGTTGCTCGGCAATAGCTTGAATCTTCTCTGAATTTGGAGATTTAAGAAGCAAATTTAATAATTTATCTTCGGATTCCATTTAATAATCGCTGAGTTTATAGCTAAGAATAAATACTTAACTCTATGTGCTATATTCTACCCAGAATATGTTGATTTGATGACAAAGAGCTATTGGCTAAAGAAAATTTCAATTCCAAATGCTGATTTATTCCTGGAATACATAAGGACAGTATTGCCTTGGATTAAATCTGTGGGAGGAGTAATAGTAAAAAGAGATTTGATACAAGAATCAACCTCAAACGAATGGGATGGAGGGCAGCTTGGATTAGTTATAGAATTCGAATCAAAATTTGCGGCTAAAAAAGCATTTTATTCTGAAGTATTTCAAAAATATCTGCAGTCCAGAGATTTAATGGAACTAGTTACTATAAGTACTCTTTAAGAAATCAAACAGTAGCGAACTCTCAGAAACAACTTATAAGTATTTATTACTATTAAATTATTTATGTAGTATTTATAACTTCACTAGCAATAGTATATTTTGCAAAATTTAAAAGTAAAAGTAATCCGTTAATCAAATGAACTATTCAACAGAAAAAGATGATTATTTGATGACAACTCCATATACAAAAAAAATTCAGCAAAAATTTGAAAAGGTAAAATCTTTTTTAGAGCAAAATGGATTTAATCCTTCATCAGAGAGCTTAATGCAAGATATACTTAGTTCAGAAGAATATATTGCTAAAAATGGCTTATAAAATATCAAAATATATTCAAAGTCCTTAAATAATAAAAACCGCCTATTAGAAAAGGTAATAATATTCCAATAAATAAAAATATGGATTTCTTTGATTCGCCTTCTGATATGGGGTTAATTTCTGGTTCAATTGCGAAACCATTCTGCCTACCGCCACTTTCGGTTGTGTAACCTTTTTTATTCATAAGAAAAATAATATATGCAGATTATCTCATGTAAAAACTTGTTTAAAAATTTTTTTTACATTTAGAATTAAACTAACTTTAAGATCTAATAATTGATTTCAATCTGAGATTTCAATTTGGCAGCTTTTTTTAAAAGACCTACAACCTCCTTACGTCCAGTGGCAAACTCAGCCTTGTTAAGTAACTCACTATATTTTTTTGTGATTTCTCTATGATTCATTTTTGATGTTATATTCTAAAAATTATAAAGTTACTAAAAAAATTTTTTGTATAAAAGACTTCAAAATAGAGTTTAAGTACCTTTTCCTATTTAAACCAACCTTTTTTCTTTGGTTTAATCTCTTCTTTAATAACTTCTTTTTTTCTCCCAAATAATCCCTTTTTTTGGACTGGTAAATTCTCTTCAACAGGTTTAGTTTTTCTGTTAAATAAACCTTTTTTAGGTTCTTTTTTAATTGATTTTTTTGTGTCGGAGATCTTTGTTTTTTTAGGGTTTAATTTTGAATTTTTGGGTTTGATGTCTGCGAATAAAGTTTGATACACAAAAAAACCAAAAACGGCAAAGAAGCCTAATGCCTGTACTAAAGTAGTTCCAAGATTATCAAACATTTAAGCCTCAACTTTGTATAGTGATTCTTTTTCTTTCGTATCTATACATTTTTTATTATCAGAAAAGCATTCAACTTCTGCTTTCTTCTCATTATGAGAAGTGCAGCCACCCGCATTTGCATTAGATATTGAAAACAAAGTAAGTACTCCTAAAGTTAAGGCACATGAGGTGTTAATCAGTTTCATAGGTTTTATTTTTATTATGGAAAAATAATTTCGCAATTGCGAAGATAATCTTTTTCTCCTGAAAAAAATATCCCCTTTTTATATATCTATTTGTAGTAATTAACTAAATCGATAATTAATATTGCTAGTAATGAAAAACCTAAAATGAAAGGTAAATAAGGATATTTATTTAAAATTTTGTTTAGTTGATTTTTCGATGTTTGTTTTTCCTTTTTCTTTTCTCTAGGTGGTAAGCCTAACTCTTCCCTTCTCTTAGCTTCTCCCATAATTTTTAAACTGTTTAAGACTATTTTATACACTTAGAAAAGGTAGTGTATTGTTCTTGATTTAAATTATTAACGGTTAATTTAATTTAAATTTTGGATATATTAAAAATATATAAAAAAAATTTCATGATAGAAGTAGTTTGGTCAGTAAATATAATGATTGCAATTCTTATTATTGGTGTTGCCTGGGTTCTTTATTACATATTTACTTATGATCAAAAATTTACTTCCTAGATAAATGTCAGATAAAGATCTAAGTAATTTTCTAAAAAAAATAGAGCAACTTAATCAAATTGCTGAGCTAATAAAAAATAATCCTAGTAAAAAGTTATCCCTTTCAAAATGCAAGAATCATGATGAAGTAATTAGATTAACCACTGAATGGGGTTTTGATATTGGTAAAAGGTGGGGAGAATATTAATTGATTTTATTACCAGCATTATTAAAATTGCCATCAACTTCAAATTAAATTCCTAAGATTAATTAGTATTTCTTGTATTGGAGTTATGAAAGAAATTGGAGAGATAAAGTCAAATATATATAAAATAGCTGCTGTTACAGATAGAGGGCAAAGATTAAATAAATTAATTTCTCCTATGTATGAGGAAAAAGCTAATGAAATGGATAAATTGATTGATGCTCTTAAGGACTTTAGTTTTGAAATGTCAGAAGAATTATTGTCTGGAGAATGGGAATTGATTTTTTCTAATGTTGAATTATTTCGAAGTTCTCCTTTCTTCCTTGCTATTGAAAAGGCATTAAATGATGAATTTAAAAGTAATCTTTTTTTTAAATTACATCAATTGCAAGTAGGATCCTTTGGCATATCAACTATTGGGAGAATTGCTCAAAAGATTGATTTTGAAAAAAAAGAATTTATATCTACTTTTGACACTACAATATTTGGGCTCACAACAATTCCTATCTTGGGTTGGTTCAAACTATTGCCTACTTTTGGTGGAAGAGTAATAACCTTAGCAAGTGATTTAGTTTTAAGAAATAATTTACTTGATATGAACTTACAAAAGACAAAAGTTTCCAAAGTTGATGGACTTAATAAGATTCCATTATTTAGTGAATTACTTATGGATAGATGGTATCCAGTTAAAGAGGTATGGAATAAGTTACCTTGGAATAAAGAATCGCCAAATTGCCAGGTTTCAATTGTATATTTAGACGACGAAATGAGAATTATGCAGGATATGTATGGGTCTATTTTTATTTATATAAGGCCTTCAATTTCCTTGTTGAATTCAAATAAAATCTCTAATAATTAAATAAAACACTTAATAATAATTTTGTAATTTATAGAAAAAACCATTAAAAATTTATTTTAAAGATTAATTAATAAAAACATCTCACATCTTAAATACAAATAGGTTATGTTCATAATGAACATTTTTTAATATGCTTAGAAATCAAGAAAAAAATTCAGTTGTTAGAGGAATATTCCTAATAGGAGGTTGGGGCTTAGGTCTAGACAGATTCTACGAAGGAGATAAAAAAGGTGGCTTTTTATCAATCATTGGTTGGAGTATCACATTTTTTAGCTTTATCTTTCTTAAATGTTCAGGTTATGAATATGTAGAGGGTGTGAAAAATTATTCAGATTATTCCCCTAACCCTTTAATAGTATTACCTTTGCTGGCAGGAGCATATGGTGGCTTTCTAATAATTAAGAAGGCATTTAGATTAGCAAAGCAATTTGAGAATGCTGAATAATATTACCAGCAGTTAAATTCAAGATAATAATCCTGATCCTTTCAAATAAAATTTAAATAAAAGAATCACTAAAAGGTTCACTATTGCTAAGGCTACTAAACCATTTCTGTTTTTTACATCTAATTTTTTGACTAAATTAGAAAGATAAACTACTGGATTTTCTGGCTCTTTATTATCCAAATTTTTTTTAAATATTAATTTGACAAGAAAATATCACAGTTTCATTTGAAGAATCAAAATTGTAAAGATGAATATCCTTAAAGAAATAAATAATTTTTAACCCATAATTCCTGCATTTCTTAAAAACGCTTTACCCATATTGCCAATTACAAAAAATAGAGACAGATTAATTAAAAGGACTATTAATAATGCCAACATTTTATAGTTTGGATTAGTTGAAATGCCATCAAATCCATTATTAAGAAATCTTTTAAAAAGTGATTTGTCAATTTTTAGTTTTTGTTGCTCAGAATCAAGTTTTACTTTTTCTTCTGAAGAATCTTGATTACTTGCTTTCTCTAGAAATTCTGTAAATGCCTTAACATTTTCTTCTTTTTTATTCCCCT
>CACJUL010000033.1 GCA_902596585.1 uncultured Prochlorococcus sp. | reverse complement strand
AATTGAAGGTGGTGGAGATAGATTTGATTTGATAATGGAAAGCACGGATGGAAATCATTTAAGAGGGGGACCAGAAAATTTAGTTTTTAGAGCCGCTCAGAAAGTATGGGAAAACGCAAATATGAATCCTTTTGCACTTGAAGCAAGAGTTAAGTTGGCGGTGCCTCCCGCACGCGGACTTGGAAGTAGTGCTACTGCAATAGTTGCTGGACTAATTGGAGCAAATGCAATAATGAACTCTCCATTGTCCAAAGAAAAACTCCTTGAACTTGCTATTGATATAGAGGGTCATCCTGATAATGTAGTTCCCTCTCTTCTGGGTGGTCTTTGTCTGACAGCCAGATCATCTTCTCAAAGATGGAGAATCATCAGATGTGATTGGCACGATTCTATTAAAGCTGTTGTAGCAATACCAGCGATTCGTCTAAGCACAAGTGAAGCAAGAAAGGTTATGCCCAAGAATGTACCCATATCTGATGCTGTGACAAATATGGGGGCACTTACTTTGTTACTAAATGGCTTAAAAGCAGGAAATGAGGAACTAATAAAAGAGGGAATGTTTGATAAGCTCCATGAACCCTACAGATGGAAACTTATTAAAGGTGGACTAGAAGTTAAAGATGCCGCACTACATGCTGGTGCTCTAGGATGTGCAATTAGTGGAGCTGGGCCTAGTATCTTAGCTTTGTGTAAAAAAGAAGATGGTAAAAACGTAAGTCAAGCCATGGTCAAAGCTTGGGAAAAGTCAGGTGTGGCTAGCAGGGCTCCATTTTTAAACATTCAAACCACAGGCAGTCAATTTAGCACTATCTCTGGTAAGTAGTTTTACTTAGGCATTTTTAATGTTATAGTCTCAAGCTAGTACAACTTCAACTAGAATAAAAAAATTATTCATTCCATTAATGAATTTAGAATCTTTTCCTTGGCTATCATCTATCGTTTTGCTGCCATTAATTGGGGCATTAATAATGCCTTTTTTGAGTTCGAAAGAAGGAGAGGATAATACACTCCCTAGAAACATCTCATTAAGTTTTTTATTCATAGATTTTTTACTAATAATCGGCGTTCTTTTTCAAAAATTCAATACTACAGATAGCTCTTTACAACTGGTAGAAAGAGCTTCTTGGTTACCCTCAATAGGCTTAGAATGGTCTCTCGGCGTAGATGGGTTATCTGCTCCTTTAGTAGCATTGAGCGGGTTAATTACATTTTTATCAGCTGCCGCAAGTTGGAAAATCAATAAGAAATCTAATCTATATTTTGCTCTTTTATTAGTACAAGCATCTGCACAAGCATTGGTTTTCCTTTCTCAAGATTTCCTTTTATTTTTCTTAGCATGGGAACTTGAATTGGTTCCGGTATATCTTCTCATTGCTATTTGGGGTGGGAAAAAGAAATTATATGCGGCCACAAAATTCATTCTTTATACAGCTTTAGCTTCTTTACTTATACTAATAAGTGGTTTAGCACTTGCCTTAAGTGGTGATACTTTTACTTTAAATATTACTGATTTAACTAATAAACATGTAACAGGGAGCCTAGCATTATTATCTTATTTAGGATTTTTAGTTGGGTTTGGAGTAAAACTTCCTATCTTTCCATTACATACTTGGTTGCCCGATGCACATGGAGAGGCGAATGCTCCAGTTTCAATGTTACTTGCTGGAATACTTTTAAAAATGGGAGGCTACGCTCTCTTAAGATTCAATGTTCAAATATTACCTGAAGTACATCTTCAAATTGCACCTGCATTAATCATTCTTGGAATCATTAATATAATTTACGGTGCATTAAATGCATTTGCACAAGATAATGTTAAAAGGAGAATTGCATGTAGCTCAGTCAGTCATATGGGTTTTGTTTTACTAGGAATAGGAGCAGTAGATGCTTTAGGTATAAGCGGAGCAATGCTACAAATGATCAGTCACGGACTTATAGCTGCAGCTATGTTTTTTGTTACGGGTTCATTCTATGAAAGAACAAATACTCTTTCGATACCAAATATGGGCGGTTTAGCAAAAGTCTTGCCAATTACTTTTGCTTTTTTCTTAGCAAGCTCCTTGGCCTCTTTAGCATTACCTGGAATGAGCGGTTTTATAAGTGAAATAACTGTATTTTTAGGTATCACTAGTCAAGAAGGCTTTAGCTCTATCTTTAGATCAATTACGATACTTATTGCAGCTATAGGTTTAGTTCTAACGCCAATATATCTACTCTCAATGTGTAGAAGAGTATTCTTTGGTCCCAGAATTCCAGCACTAGCTACAGTTAAGGAGATGAATGGTAGAGAACTGACAATTGGTTTTAGCTTATTGTTACCAACTTTAGTGATAGGTTTTTGGCCGAAAATCGCCATAAATCTATACGAATCCTCTACCAATGCTCTCAGTCAGCAGCTTACTTTAGCTAAATTGGTTGGAATAATCCCTACTTTAGTTAATTAAATTATTTCATTAAATGGATACCTCAATTTTTAAATATGGAGAATTACCAGAATTTAAAAAATTTACTCCCGAAAATATAAGTAAACAATTTCCAGAAGTGCTAGAAAAAATAGCAAAAGATTTTAAAAAAATTGAGAAAAATTTATCAAACTATTTGATTCAAAATGATTTAAATTGGGATAAGGTAATAAATCCTTTGGATGAAGTTAACGAAATTCTTCGATGGAGTTGGGGAGTAATAAGTCATTTAAATGCTGTAAATAATTCTGAAAGTCTTAGGGATATTTATTCAAAATTTCTTCCTGAGATTATTAGCTTAAGCAATAAATTCGGGCAAAGTAAAATAATTTACAAAGCCTTAGTCAAGCTTAAAGAAGCAAACAACTTTGATCAAATCAAAAACAGAATTTTAGATAAAGAAATTCTTCAGATGCAACATAGAGGAATTTCACTACAAAAAAATGAACAAGAAGAATTTAATAAAATATCAGAAAAGCTTGGAAAGTTATCAACAGATTTCAGTAACAATGTTCTTGATGCCACTAATAAATGGTTTTTTATATTAAACAAAAAATCTGAAGTCGATGGTCTTCCTGAACGAGTACTTGAATTGATGGCAATTTCTGCACACAATCACTTAAAAAAAGAGGCAAAAGTTGATATTAATAATGGTCCCTGGAAATTAAGTCTAGATATACCAACTTACACTTCATTTATGACATATGCCACCGACCGTAACCTTAGAGAGAAATTATATAAGGCATTCGTTGGTAGAGCATCTCAAGGAGAAAAAAATAATTCTCAAATCATTGAAGAAATATTATCTCTTAGAACTAAACAGGCTAATCTTCTCGGTTATAAAAGTTGGTCAGAACTAAGTTTGTCAACAAAAATGGCGAAAGAAATTAAAAATGTTGAAAAACTTTTAGAAGAATTGAGAGAACCAGCATTCAAAACCGCAAAAATTGAATTAGAAACCCTAGATAAGTTTTCTAAAGCTAATGGATTTCCAAAATCACAGAATATTGAGCCATGGGATATTAGTTATTGGTCTGAACTTCTTAGAAAGGAAAAGTTTAATTTGGATCAAGAGTCTTTGAGACCTTGGTTTCCACTGAATGATGTTTTGAAAGGTTTATTTAAATTAAGCGAAAAGCTTTTTGAAATTAAAGTGGTCGAGTCAACTGGTGAGGCGCCTCTGTGGAATGATGACGTCTTGTTTTTTAATATCCTCAATAAGGAAGACAACAAAATAGCATCTTTTTATCTCGATCCATATTCTCGGCCTGAATCCAAAAGAGGAGGTGCTTGGATGGATGAATGTTTGAATAAAAATAATCTCGGCAAAAAGACTCTCCCCGTAGCTTATCTTGTTTGTAATCAGACACCACCATCAAAAGACAAACCAAGTTTGATGAGTTTTGAAGAAGTTCAAACATTGTTCCATGAATTTGGTCACGGTCTTCAACATATGCTTACTACTGTAAATCTTCCTCAAGCAGCTGGTATCAACAATGTTGAATGGGATGCAGTCGAACTTCCAAGTCAGTTCATGGAAAACTGGTGTTTCCACAAAAACACACTTTTGAATATTGCTAAGCACTATAAAACAGGAGAAAAATTATCCTACGAAAATTTTGAAAAGCTTCTAAAAAATAGGACTTTTAATTGTGGTTTGGCTACTCTTAGACAACTACATTTCGCGATAACAGATCTTAGATTACACAGTAATATTGATAAAAACAAAGGTAAAACAGCCGATGAAATAAGAAGAGAGATTGCTAAGCAAACTACTGTTATTGAACCAATTCAAGAAGATCAATTTCTTTGTTGTTTTAGCCATATATTTGCAGGCGGATATTCTGCAGGATATTACTCATATAAATGGGCTGAGGTTCTAAGTGCTGACGCATTTTCAATGTTCGAGGAAGCTGATCTAGAAAACTCTGAAGATCTAAAGTTAATAGGAAAGAAATTTAAAGATACAATACTTAGTCTGGGTGGAAGCTTACCTCCATTAGACATATTTAAACTATTTAGGGGAAGAGAGCCACAAACAGATTCCTTAATAAGACACTTGGGCCTATCTGGAACTACATAATAATTTCAGCTATTATTTTCTTAACCACAGATTTATTTCTTACTAGATTTCTATGTTTAAAAACTTTTACTGATATTTTTTTTCCAAAATTTAAATTTGTCCACCAGCCAGGGAAAACCATTAGATCCCAATAAGTAAAGAAATTTATACACTGAATACCATCAAGAAAAAAATCATTATCTGCAAGTTCTCTTAAAAATTTACTGTTTATTTTCATTTCTGATATTCCTCTAAAAGGGTATTTAGGTATTAATTGAGCCATCAAAGTTCCTTTGTGAGGGGAACCGATAGATATTAATCTTCTTGTTCTTTTATATCCATTAAATTTTTGAAGCCAGCACCTACCAATTATTCCACCCATAGAAAATCCCAAAATATCTATTTCATCTTCTAAACCATATTTCTCTAGGATTAATTCGTCTAATTTATTAGTTAAATCCATAATTGAAGTCATTCCATATGAATGCTCAAGAGTTGGAGCAAAATATTCAATATCAATATCGTCAAGTTTTGGAGTAATAGAAGAAAAAATACTTGAAGTATTCCAAAGACCATGAATCAATATAATGGGATTTCTTTTTTTCAATACTTTAGTTATTTTCAAAAATTCTTACTATTGAAACCTTCCCATCGAATCCTTTGATTGGAGGATTGCATTTTGTCAAAATAATTTTAATTTTAGAAAGCTTAAACTCCTGATCAATGATTTCTAAAATTGCGTTTGAATATTTTTCGATTGTGAAACAATATATTTTCTTTGATTGATCTTTTAAAATTTGAACTAATTTTGAATAGTCAACTGTTTTTTTAATATCATCATTTACTGTACATTTTTCAAAATCAGTCCACAAAAATATATCCAAACTAAATAATTGTCCTAATTCCCTTTCTTTATCAAGAACGCCAACCCTAGCCCAAAGTTTTATATTCTCAATTTTTAAAAAAGTTTCCATCTATAAAAGTTTTAAAGATCTTTATGTGTATATATAGCCTTTCCTGATGAAAAATCATCAACTACATTTCCAACACCTTTCAGGAAATATTTATAAGTTACCAAACCTTCTAGACCCACTGGTCCCCTTGGTGGAAGAGTTTGAGTAGATATACCAACTTCAGCTCCAAATCCATATCTAAAGCCATCTGCAAACCTAGTAGAGCAATTATGAAAAACTCCTGCACTATCAACTACATTCATAAATTTATTGGCAGTATTTGAATTTTCAGTAATTATTCCATCTGTATGTTTTGAACTATATTTTTGAATATGTGTGATTGCCTCCTCAAGATCATCAACAATTTTTATCGATAAAATTAAATCCAAATATTCAGTTTTCCAATCTTCTAAACTAGCCTCATACTTTAACCCTAATTCAACTGATCTCTCATCTCCAATTAATTTAACATCATTAGAATTAAACAAAGGTATGGCCTTTTCTAAAAAAGCCAATGCTATATCTTTATGGACTAACAAAGTTTCAATAGCATTACATGCTGCTGGATATTGAATTTTACTGTCTAGAGCTACTGATAAAGCCATCTCCAGATTTGCCTCATTATCTATAAACAAATGACAAATTCCATCAGCATGACCTAGCACAGGAATTCTGGTATTCTCCTGAATAAATTTAACTAACTCATTACTTCCTCTAGGAATTATTAAATTAATATATTTCTCAAGATTTAACATTGACATACTATCTTTTCTACTTGTAAGTAAGCATATTGCATTTTTATCAAGACCTGATTCATATAATCCCTGCTGTAAGGCATTGACTATTGCAGTATTTGTTAAATTAGCTTCACTACCGCCCTTAAGCATTACTCCATTACCTGATCTTATTGCTAGAGAACTAATTTGCATCACAGCATCAGGTCTTGATTCAAAAATAACCCCTAGAACACCTATAGGCACAGTTTTTCTTTCTAAAATTAGCCCTTTGGAGAGCTCTCTTTTTATTTGAACCTGATTTACAGGATCAGCCAAGTTTCCAACTTTCCTTACTCCTTCAATTCCTGAATTTAATTTTTCTTTTGATAACTTTAATCTAGAGAGTAAAGCCTTTGAAATCCCTTTTTTTTCTGCTTTTAGATAGTCCTCATTATTAGCATCTAAAATCTCTTTAGTATTTTTTTCTAGATAATCAGCCATAAAATTTAAGGCTTTTATTCTATTCTGATTTTCATTCTGACTTATTTTTATTGATGCCAAACGAACTTGCTCAGCTCTCTCTAAAAGATCATTCCCTGGTTGAGGAACTTCAAAGTTATTGGACATAAGATTTATTAGATAATTTAATAATAATTCAAATTAAAGATTCTTTAAACTAACTTTCTTTTTAAATTAATATCTAAAAAATAATTGAATTTGACTTTTCCAATCCCCATTAGAGTCAAAAGAGCCTAATAATTCTAAATTTGGATTTGCCTGAAAAGTTAAAATTCCTATAGGTGGAAGGTCATCTCTGCCTGGAACAGCTTGAAAGGAAAAATTTATTGCATCGGTAATATCAAGTCCTATTTCAGCGACCCAAGCTTGAGAATAAAATTCCTCATCAGAAGATGATTGCTCATAATTTTCTATTTCTAAATTTTCATTTGAAAAAATGTTTTTGTACGAATCATTATTTTCTATTAAGGCTGGATATAAAGATAATTGGAAATTATCACTAAAAGCATTCGCTTTATTAAGTTGAGAAATAAATGCTCTATTTATTAGATTTGCCGAATTACCTCCAATCAGACCAATTATTTGAGACCGATTATAACTTGGAGTGCTCCTTAATTGGATTCTTTTATTTTCATCTTCAAAAGATAATTGATCTAAAAAGCCTTCATATGAAGCTTCAATTTTTATAAGTCTTGTATTTCCAATGCCAAATGTTCCAAAACCACTTTTAGTTGCATCTTCATCAAGATCTTCTGAGATATTTGAGTCCTGATTATTTGCACTTATAGGTATTATAGAATCTGGAACTTTACTAACTAGAGAAAAATTAATAAATGGAACTACACCACTTCTTGAAGCGAATAAAATATAATTATCCTTATTTTTATCAAGTCTAAAAGGTGTTGTATAAAGGTTTGCGGTACCTTTTTTAAGATAAATAAGACCTCTGGCATTTAAATCTTCTCCTACCGCCCCATTTATATTAAGGTCTAACTTAGTATCTAAATAAGCTTGAACAATTTGGGAATATTGCATTTTAAAGTCTGGTCCAAGTTTTAATTTGAGATTATAAAAACTTAAATTATCCAAATAATTAGGCAAAGTTTCTCCTAAAAGAACAGAATTCAAAATTGATTCATTTGAAATTATTTCAATATTTTTATTCTTATTCCAATATAGTTCTGGCCAATCTTTTTCATCATCTTTTAAATTATTTTTCTTGTCTACTTTATTATTTTGATTAGAGTCATTAAAACTAATATATCCATTATTAAGAGACAGATTACCTCCCAAAACAGGCTGTTCAAATGATCCACTTAAATCTATATCTGAG
>CACJUL010000032.1 GCA_902596585.1 uncultured Prochlorococcus sp. | reverse complement strand
CGCAGATTTGAATCAAATAAAAAACCTTTCAAAGTAATAGATTTTTGATTTGAAAAATTTCGAAACCCTTCTTCTCCATGAAATTTACCAAAACCACTTTGCCCAACTCCCCCAAACGGCAAATTTGGAATAAGGACTGGTAACATCACGTCATTTATACAAATTGTTCCTGAGCTGGTTACTTTTGAAATATGATTATGGATTTTTTTATTTCCTCCAAATATGTAGATTGCTAATGGTTTTGATGTTTGACTAATCTGTTTTAAAGCTGATTCCTTATCATTGATTCCAATTACTGGAAGTAGTGAACTAAATAGTTCTTTCTGCAAAATATCTGTTTCATGCAATTTAGTTCTCAAAATTGTAGGGGATATTTTCAACTTTTTTTCACTAAAAGTCCCCCCAAATACAATTCTTTTTTCTTTTTTATATTTTTTAAGAATTTCTAAAGTTGATGAAAATTGCTTTTTCTCTAATTTTGATAAGTTTTCGGAAATAATTGGATTATCTCCGTAAAAACTTACTATGTATTTCTTTAATTTTTCTATAAAAATATTTTCAATTTCTTTATCTACAAAGATATGATTCGGAGCCATGCAGGATTGACCAGAATTAAAAAATTTGCCCCAAACAATTCTTTTAGTAGCCACATCTAAATTTGCATTCTTGAATATAATTACGGGATTTGTTCCGCTTAACTCAAGAGTTAATGGAGTTAAGTTTTTTGAGGCTAATTTCATTATAGATTTTCCAGTTTCAGTACTTCCTGTAAAAAATATGTGGTCAAAATTTTGTTTGATTAATTTTATGGATTGTTTATAATCACCTTCTATTGTTATTAGGACATCTTTACGAAAATATTTGGAAGTAAGCTTTTTAATAAGTTTTGAAGTCGCAGGACATTTCTCTGATGGTTTTATAACAGCAGTATTTCCTGCTGAGAAAATATTTACCAATGGCTTAAAAAGATAAAGTAATGGATAATTATAAGGACCAAGAATTAAGATACACCCAAGAGGTTCATAAATAACTTTGGAGGATGATGGAAATAGAAAAAAAGGAGTATCAATCTTTTTTGGTCGCATCCAAGAATTAAGTTTCTTTTTTATGAGTGAAATTTCTTCTTTCACTAAAAGGATTTCTGAAAGCCCTTCAATTTCAGATTTACCTAGATCAACAAAAAGTGATTGAATTATCTCTTTTTTATTTTCATCCAAAAGTTTAGAAACTATATTGATTTGTTGGATCCGCCACTTTATATCTTCCGTTTTACCAGTGAAAACTGTATTTTTTAATTTATTAATGTCATCTAAATGAAATTTATCAGAAACTTTCATTTTATTACTATGAATAGTATTAAATATATCAGAGGATAAATTGTAAATAACTAAGCTTTTTGGCTACTTAAATCAAAGTGAATGATTGATGAGAAATAATCAAATTTATTAATATTGTCTTTGAAAATTAAAATTTTTCTTGGTTAGTATATTTTTATGAAAGAAAAATTTTCAATTAGATTGATATCTAGAAATGAAATACCAGAAGTCACAAATTGGTCAAGGTTAGAAGGTTTTTCTCCTGGAATTGATGACGTATCAATTTATAGAAATACAGATAAACAAGGGCTATGGGTAGCCTGCCTCGATAATAATCCTATAGGTTCTATTGCGTGCATTAAATATAATAATTCGTATGGCTTTATAGGTTTATTTATCGTTAAAAAAGAATTTCGAAATAATGGATATGGAGTGAGATTATGGAAACATGCCCTCGAATATTTAAAAAATGTTGATTGTATTGGACTTGAGGCTGCCCCAGATAGATTGAATGATTACGCAAAGTGGGGGTTTAGAAAATCTTCCATTACAAATCGATGGAAATTAAATGGGTCTCAAGATTTGCCATTGAAAAATTTCTATAAGGATCAATTTCATTCTTTCAAAGTTGTCCCGGGTAATAAAATTTCTTCTGAAGCGGTATTAATTTATGATGCTCAAAGAGAACCTAGTCCCAGGCCGCATTTTCTAAATGACTGGTTGAAAAATTCACATGGTAATGTCAGTGCAATTGTCGATAATAATGGGATGTGCCATGGATTTGGCAGGATAAGACCTTGTGTATTGGAGGATAGTGAGCAAGGCTGGAGAATCGGACCTCTGTTAGCGGATACTCCGCCACTTGCTGAACTGTTAGTAAGGGAGTTAGTGGGTAATTTAGATGCCCAAATCCTATTGGATTGCTCTAATCTGAATCCTTATGCAAATTATCTTTTATCAAGTTTGGGATTTGAGGAAATATCAAGAACTTACAGAATGTATAAAGGCATTCAACATCCCTGCCCAATGAACCAAGTATACGGACTTGCTTGCTTGGAATTGGGATGATTCCCTTTAGAGCATGCATTTTATCTTTTGTTTTTGTAATACTGAAGGAAGTTTATTTGATTATCCATAAACTTAACTTTTAGAAGGTTTTAAAATTTTTTCTACAATATCTGCGTTGATTATAGTGATCTCTCCATTATCAATATTGGCAACTTGAAACAAAGTCCATGAGCTTGGATTTCTAGCTCCTCCAATACAGTCGATAACTTGACCGACCCAATAATTTTTATTCTTTTCCTTAGTATCTTCGCAATTTTCTTTTTTAATTGCGACATAATCGCCAGGCCTAACGAAAAGAAACTCAGGCGTTTCTGAGCTCACAATAAATAATTAATAGTATATATGTACTATAGTAATTTACTGACTTTGTTGTCGAACTTTGAATTATTTCGCAAACTAGAGGTAATTCAAAAATAAAATGGAATCAACTGAAATTGCCATATTTTCAACATTATTAGGGTTAATTTTGGCTTTAACTGACGCTTATATAGAAAGAAATATTCCGGGATAATATATCCAATTCATTTCTCAAATTAAATAAGATTTAAGCTGGTCTAATATGTCGGCACGGTTGGAAACTAATTTTGTAAAAACTAAATATATTAACCCTCCCATTGCAAGTCTTCCGTTAATTTTCTCTAAATGCTTAAGTTTTTTCAAAAGATTAGATCTGCAATTAAACAAAATCTAGTGGGTACAAAAAATAAAAAAGTATTAATTACATCAAAATTAAAAAATGTTTTTCAAATTTATAGAAATATTTTTACAAACACTAATTTAATTTAAAGCCAAGCCTCTTTCATCTCAAGATAAAGCCTTTCGCTCTCAGCAGAATTAATTTTGCTATCTGAATATGATTGTTGCTGCTGTTGTTGCTGCTGCTGAGTTGAGTTAGTGTTAGGATTTTGAACTTCGTTCATTAGAGGCTCTGATTATTTGTGTTTATTCTCTCATATGTATAGCTTTTTTTGTCAACTTAAATTCTTAAATTTTATTTAAATTTTCTAAGATTTTAATTTTCCTATTGTGAGTAAAGTTATTTCGCAACAGTAGTTTTTGTGTATAGAAATTTAACTTCCCAATATACAATTCCTAGAAAGAAAGCACTTGCAATAATAATTTCAGAAATGGCTAACATTTAATTTGTTAATACTAATTTAATTTTGGTATCAATTTACACAAAAAGCAATAGGTACTAATTACATTTAGGATTGTAAAAATTTTGATTATTAAAATAAGGCGTCAAAATAATATAAAATTTTAAGTTAGATACATATTATTTTCGTGGGGAATTTCATAAATTCAACAACTCTTATACCTTTAATACCTTTAGTAACCTCTCTATTTATTTTTATTTTATTGGTATGTTTTAACAGAACGGTTAATAGGTTAACAAAACCAGTTACTGCAATGGTTGCATTATCTTTATTAAGTTCTGCTTTCATAAGTTCATTTGACTATTTTAAGAAAGTAGAAGAAGAATTAGTTTTGTCTGAATTTCTTAAATTTTTTGAAGAAAAAAATTTAGTTATACATCTCAATTTAGTAAATGAAAAAATTATAGTTTTTTTCTCATTAATAATGATATTAATTATTGGAATATCTTTTTATAAATTACCTAGAAAAAAAGGTTATGTCTCATTGATGATTAGTTTAGGATTAATATCTTCTTCGGTGATGCTCTCAATATTGCTAATAGATTTATCAGTACTAATCTAAACTTTAGTAAGGATTGACAAAGCTTCGTTAAGTTCTTGGACATGATTTAATTCATCTTGAGCAATTTCTTTTATTTTTTGATCATGTGGATTATCTATTAAATATTTGGAATAAGTTTCAAATGCATGTTCTTCAATTTTTATATTGACATCATAAGCATTCGCTGGAGAGATGAAATAATAAAAAACCATGATCCAGTAATAGACAAGCACAAGGTGTCTCGCAAAAAATCTATCAATCCAGAACCTGTCTCCTCCTCTTTTCTCCATTTCTTTAAGATGCTCAGTTTCGTTAATAGCTTGATAAAAGTGTTCTTTCATAAGAGTCATAGTTTTTTCATTTTTAATTCCTAAGGATTCTTTAAAATGGAGAACAGAAAGAAATGCAAAATAAGGTGATCTAGCTATTACTTCTAAAACCCAAAATCTTTGTAAAGATCTACCAGAGTATATGAAGTCTAAGAATTTCACAGTACTATTCAAAATTAAAGAATTAAATTTTTTCATAAACCTCGTTTTTCTTTAAGTATAATTACTTATCTGATCGATGGCCATAATATATTTATTTAATTACCCAAATTTTAAATTTATAGTTTAAAAATGATATTTCCATTGAAATATTTTTTTTTCATGTATTAATTGGATAGATAAAAATTTTATATGACAACTACTGAAAAAATTGCAAATGCCAAAAAGAGGATTGATGAATTAGAAAGACTTATAAAATGTTGGAATGACTCAGACCATGATGAGTCAAAAATAGTAGATTTTTCAATGAACAATGAAAACAAAGTTGCTTAGATTATGATGATTAAGGCTGATTAACTTTTATCTATTTAAAGTGATTTTATATCTTTGAGGATTCGATTATTGTTTAATTTTTAAATAGAGCAATTAAACCTATTTTCAAAAACGGTAAGTAAGAAATAATCTAAAAGAAAAATCTATATGAAAACCTTTTCAAAAAATTATTTAGTTCCCATTAAATTTATACCATTGGTTTTTTGGGTATTTATATCTTTTATGAGTATATATTTGTGTAAGATAGCCTGGGTAAGTTGAATAATTAATGAATCTAGCTTCTCCTTAGCCAACCAGGAGCACCTCCAAACCAATCCGATATATCATCTTCATTTGGGTTGAAATGATTTTCTTTATCTAGGCTATCTATCCCAAATGATTGTAAGAGGTTATCAATCCCCGCATCATTTTTTGTACCATTCCGTCTGAAACTGTTAGCTTTTTTAAGCCAAAGAGAAATTGTAGAATTATGGTATGCAAATTTCTCAACATATATCCTTTCTTCTAATGTAATTGATTTATCTTGAGCAATTCTTTTAATTATTCCTTGGATCTTTAGTCTTTTTGCATTACTAAGAAGCATTTTTAAACAATTTATTTATCCTTTTATAGGAAGGATTATTAAAAATATCTTGTCAATGTTAATTTCAACAAATTCACTTTTTTAAAAGGTTTTTAGCAATAAAAGTCATAAGACACTAAAAAAAAAGGATCAATAAGTAACGCATGATACGTTGATTCATTTATCAAACTTATCATTGCTGCAAATGAGATAAAAAAAATCAATCCATTTATAAAGATACTTTAAATCAAGAAAAGCTGACAAGGTTGTTGCCTAATAGTAGAAATGTACTATTATTAGTACAGATGTATTATTAAGATATGAAAGTGATTTCATCTTCTCCTTATGCCCCTTTTAATTCAAAAGAGTGGAATTCTTTAATAAGTAAAAATGCAAAATTTGAAAATACTCCAATAAAGATTCAAAAAAAAATTTATAGAACTTTTACCCTAAAAAAGATTGAAAACGATCAAGTTTTTCATGAGAAGAATGAATTGCATCAACAAATGCAACTTGTATTCGGATAGAAAAATGTTAACTAACAATCTTTTTATTGAATATTATTTTACGAGATCCAATTTTTTGTTAGATTAGTAGAAATACAAGAAGGATTCAATTTGGCAGTAGATCGAGAACTTTTAAAAGAAGTTACCCAAGAACTTTGGAATACCGTAAAGAAACTAAGACCTGAAATAGATCGGCAAACTCGACTTCAATTGGTTTTAAAGGCCTTATTAACTATTGGAGATTTACCAGATCAAATGCAAGCTGCCATGGTAGTAGGTGTTTGCGCAGAAATGGATAAAAGTGATGTTGATAATGTTGAAGCTAATTCACAAACTAAAGATTCAAGCGGAGTTGATACTTCTACAGGCAGAAAAGTAGTTAGAAGAAGTTCAGCTAAATAAACCTTAAAAGATCATCCTTTAATTTTCTTTGATTCGTTTTTATTAAGTCTATTGAATAGGTAATATGAAATTACAAGTAAGAGAGGAACGAATATTGAATGTAAAGTCATCATTAATTCTATTTGGCCCATTCCTATAAGATTTGACTCGTTTGGAAGTTGTTCTGACCAAGTGCCAACTAAATGCCAGGCTTGAGGAATTGATAAGAAAAACATATAAGAGCTATAAGTTAAGTTTATGTTCAGATAAAGATTATCATTATTGAACGTTTTTGCTTTCTTTATTCTTATTTCTTAACTAAGTATTTGTAGAGTTATAAAAAAGAACTTGATTCATAAATTAATTTTCTTAAGAAGAGTTTTATATTCTTTTTTACCAATAATTTTTTCAGCTGCGTAAGCGCCACTTGCTGAAACAGCAGGAATCCCAATACCTGGAAATGTACTTGCACCGCAAGTAAATAAATTTTTCACTGGAGTTTTGCAGCCTGGGAAAAGACCTTTTGCTGCAGATAATGCAGGGCCGTAACTACCGCAATAGGTATTGGTGAATTTTTTATGAGTGATTGGGGTTCCTAGCATCTTTAAATCAATCCTTTCATCTATATCGGGGATGAATTTTCGCACTGCATTAAGGAATATTGAACATCTTTCTTCTTTCAAATTTTTATATTCTAATTCCTTGGGATTTAGGTTTTCCCAAATTTCCCAAGGTTCATTTGCGGGAGTATATCCATGAAGAACATGTTTTCCTTCAGGGGCCATATTTTTATCTAAAACAGATGGGATTGAAAATACAGCTATATTTCTTTCTGCGGTTATACCTTTTTCCCAATCATCAACATGTATCGCATGTATTGGCAAATTTTTAAGACCATCAGCATCAAAACCTAGATGTATATGAAGGAAAGAATCACATTTATTAGGGTTCAAAACTTTTGTATTCCATTTTTTTGAAATTTCATTTGGAATTAACTTTTTTAAATTCCAAACATCAGTATTCGCGACAACAGATTCACAACTATAACTAGAACCATTATTAAGAGTTATACCTGTGGCTAAATTTTTGTTGAAGTTAATTGTCTTTACTCTCGAAGAAAGAATTAATTCTCCTCCATTTTTTTTAAATCCATTAATTAAGGCTTTTACTATAGATTCACTACCTCCTTTGGGGTATTCAAGGTATGAATTTGGTTCAAACCATTCGTTAAATAAAGTAGCCATCGCAGCTGTATTTGTATCATGCATTGGCATACCACTTATCAAAAAGCTCAATAAATCAACCCAATTTCTGAGAAAAGGATCCTCTAGATGATTATTTACTAAATTCCCAAAGCCTTTATTAATTTTTGGTATTTGATTGATATTAGGTAAAAATTTTGAGGTTAAATTTATTAGATCTAAGAAATTTATTGATTCTGGAGAAAATGAGAGTAAAGGTATTTCATTTATTATTTGGCTAAGAGGTTTTATTCCGGAAATAAATGATTCCCATTCTTTAACAGATTTCTCACCTCTTAAAGTTTTAATTGTTTGTTTAAAAGGTTCTTCCCCGACATCAAGATTAAAATTGCCTTCTGGTAAAATTACTTGCCAACCTTTGTATTGAAATAGTGCAACCTCTTCATCAAGTAATTTAAGAATTTGCCCTAGGGGATTAGTTGTCGGCCATTTGCCTATTCCACTCCACAATGAAGGACCTGACTCGAAAGTGTAACCTTTTCTTTTGAAACTGTGAGCAACACCTCCCGGCTGAGTATGTGCTTCACAGATAAGAACTTTTTTGCCTGATAAAGCAAGAATTGAACCGCAACATAATCCTCCTATTCCACTACCAATTATTACAACATCATACTTGTCCATTAAATATTTACTTTACACTTCTCGTAAAACTAACGCGTTTTAGACAAATGTATTAGTTGAAGTTGTAATACTTAGAACAACAGCAAGGAAAAATACGTAAGGTACTACTTTTAGAGGTATGTATCCTTGGCTTTTTGAGATAAAATCCATTAATTTAGTTACTTTATGTAAATATACTAACGAGATCTTGTTCCTTATGTGTGCCAAAAAAATATTTTTTTAGAAATATATTGAAACAAAGAAATCTTTTTGGAGGGATTTTTTAAATAAGAACATTTTTTATGAAGTTATCTTAGTATTTGATTTTTAGATTAAGATCTTTTATGAAACACTTTCCTGATATTAATGAGATAAAACTATTAGAAAAAAATTCCCAAAAAAATGGTAGTGGAATTCTATATGAGGAATTGTTAGGAATATGGAAGTTTAAGTATGTGTGGGGAAAGGAGTCAGATGAAATCAAAAATATACCCAGTTCGATTCTCCAAGTATTGTCGGCAAGACTCGAATTGAAAAATAAAAATAAAGAGGATCAAATAAATTATGAAATAAAAAATTCAATTAATTTCGGATTATTAAATATTACTTTTATAGGCAGCGCAGAATTAAAAGGGATTAGACCTTTATTGGCTTTCTATTTTGAAGAATTGAAAATTAGTATTATTA
>CACJUL010000031.1 GCA_902596585.1 uncultured Prochlorococcus sp. | reverse complement strand
GGTTCATTATTAAATGCTTTAAGCTTTATTGGTTTTGAAGTTTCACAAGCAGACAATTATGATTCATCTTTAAATTTTGATTTTGATGGTTTCATTTTACCGGGAGTAGGATCTTTCCCGACTGGGATTAAGAAAATGAAGTCAGCCAACTTAGATAAGTTAGTACTCGAAATAATTGATAAAGGAATACCTGGTATTGGAATATGCTTAGGCATGCAGTTTTTGGCAGAATTCAGTTTTGAGGGAAATATTAAATCAAATGGTCTTGGTTTATTTAAGGGTAAGGTGGATAAACTCATCTCTAGAAATAATGATAAAGTTCCCCATATTGGATGGACAGAAACCAAAGTTTTAACAAATAAAGAACCATGGCAAAGTGTTTTGAACAATGCATTCTATTATGTTCACTCCTATGCCGTTCAAATAGAAAATATTGAAAACAAATTAGCAGTAATTTCCCATGGTAATAGTGAGGTTACAACTGCAATATACAAGGATAAAATATTAGGGGTACAATTTCATCCTGAGAAATCACAACAACAAGGATTAAAATTATTAAATAATTTCTTTGATTTTCATATTTAAATAATGCCCTATAAAAGATTAATTCCAATTGTTCTATTAAAAGATGGCCTATTAGTTAGGAGTCAAATTTTTAAATATCATCAAGCAATTGGCGATCCTATACCAACAATCAAAAGATTGTCTGACTGGGGAGTTGATGAAATGATACTACTAAATATTGGAATGACTAATAATTTTGATTCTAGAAGAGATGATAAATGGCATAATATTGGGCAATCAAATTTCCACAATTTAATAAATAAGATATCTAAATTTTGTTTCGCACCACTTTCGGTTGGCGGTTATATCAGAAACAAAACTGACCTAAAAGAATTATTTAATTCTGGAGCTGACAAATGTATTATGAACACGTCCTTATTTGAAAATCAATCTTTAGTAGAATGGGCTGTTAAAGAATATGGTTCGCAATCTATCGTAGCTTCTTTAGACATAAAAAGAGTTAAGTCTGATTATAAAATTATCACAAACAATGGAACGAAACTCTTAAATTTAAGTATGTCTGAAGCGATAGAACATTGTTTAAATATTGGAGTTGGAGAGATTCTCATTAGTTCAATCAATTACGATGGGTCAACTAAAGGATATGACCCTTATATACTTCAAAACGTTCCATCGGACTTAAAAATACCAATTATAATAAACAGTGGTGCGAGATATACCAATCACTTTGTCGAGGCTTTAGAAAAAGACTCTATTCAAGCAGTAGCTGCCTCAAATATTTTTTATTTCACAGAATTATCATATCCAATAATTAAAAATAAAATCAACAAAGCAGTCAATCTCCTTAGAAAATCAGAACTACTCTCTGATTTAATAAATAGGGAGCCTAAATATAGTGAAATAGAAAAGAAAAAACTTTTATCTAAAGAAAATGAAGGTCAATTTTTTGATAAAAAAAAGTTTGATGGCCATTTAAAAATTAAGCCAAAATATTGCAGAAGATGTTTATATCCAAGTCTTAGTGCAAGTCCAATGCAATTTAACGATGAAGGAATATGTATGGGTTGTAATATTTATGAAAAAAAATCTTCAATAAATGAGGAGGAATTTAATAATAGAAAAAAAGCTCTTTTAAAGATAGCGGAACAAAATAGATCCAACTCTAATTACGACTGTATTGTTTCTGTTAGTGGAGGAAAAGATTCTTATTATCAGACCCATTTTGTAAAAAATGAATTAAACCTCAATCCACTTTTAGTAACATACAACGGAAATAATTTTACTGAGGAAGGTTGGGATAATCTAATTAGGATGAAAGATGTATTTAAATGTGATCATATAATTATAAATCCCTCAGTAGATATTCTTAAGAAACTCAATAAAATTTCTTTTGTGGTAATGGGAGATATGAACTGGCATAACCATATTGGACTTTATACAGCAGCACCAAGAGTAGCTATTCAATATAAAATTCCACTTATATTTTGGGGTGAACATGGCTATGCTGACCTTTGCGGACAATTTTCAGATGAAGATTATCCAGAGATGAACTATAGAGAAAGATTAGAACATGCAGGGAGAGGTTTTGATTGGAATTTTTTTGTAGGTATTGACGACATAACTTCTAAAGATATGTTTTTATGGAAATATCCCTCTGATAGTGAGATATTAGAACTAGATCTTAGACAAATTTATTTAGGTAACTATGTAAAATGGGAATCCAACAATCATCTTAAAATGATGATAGAAAAATATAACTTTAAAGTCTCAGATAAAAAATTTGAAAGAACATATAGAAAAGGATCTAATCTAGACGATATATACGAAAACGGAATACATGATTATATGAAATACATTAAATTTGGCTATGGGAGGTGCACAGACCATGCAAGTAAAGATATAAGAGCAGGTTTAATTTCAAGAAGCGAGGGAATAAAGTTAATAAATTCGATGGATCATATAAAATCTAGAGATTTATATAGATGGTTAGATTATGTTGGCATGACTGAAAAAGAATTTGATCGAATAGCAGATCATTTTAGAGATCCTAGGGTATGGACTTGGAACGAAAAGAGTGGTTGGGAAAGGGATATACTTACAACCGGTAAAGAACTATAATCAAAAAAATGTTTCAACAAATTAGTCTTTTCAAATTTATGCGTTTAGTAAAAGTTGCATAATAAAAAGTTACTTATGGAAATTGACTCTAACTCAAAAATCTTACTTACTGGAGGAACAGGCAGTTTTGGTAAAGCTTTTTTATCAAAGCTATTAAAAAATTATCCGAATATTAAAAGGATAGTAATTTATAGTCGTGATGAACTAAAACAATGGGAACTGCAACAATTATATCCTCCCGATAAATATCCAAATTTAAGATATTTCTTAGGAGATATTAGGGATCGTGATAGGTTAACTAACGCAGCAGAAAATATTGATATTATTATCCATGCTGCCGCTTTGAAACAAGTTCTAGCTGCTGAATATAACCCTATTGAATTTATCAAGACAAATATTCTCGGAGCAGAGAACATTATTCATGTAGCAATAAGAAACAAAATAAAAAAAGTTATTGCTCTAAGTACAGACAAAGCAGCAGCGCCAATAAATGTTTACGGTGCTTCCAAACTGGTTGCTGATAAATTATTTATTGCAGGGAATAATATTAAAGGTAATAGGGATTTATCTTTCTCTACCGTCAGATATGGGAATGTTATGGGATCAAGAGGTTCTGTAATTCCTCTCTTTTTAAAAGAAGCAAATAATGGAGTATTGCCAATTACAGACGTATCTATGACAAGATTCAATATCCCCCTTGAAGATGCAACCTCCATGGTGTTTTGGGCTATTAATAATTCTGTTGGAGGAGAAATATTTGTACCTAAAATTCCAAGTTACAATATTTTAGATCTGGCTGAAGCTATTGGACCAAACTGTGAAAAAAGAATTATAGGTATCCGTAATGGCGAGAAAATCCATGAAGAAATGATCACATCTGCAGATAGCTTTAATACTTATGATATAGGTAATTATTATGCAATCATTCAACCTTCGAAAGAGATTTGTATCGACGAGTATCGCAAAGCATACAATCTTTTTAAACCAGTAAAAAAAGGATTTTCATATAATTCAAAGAACAATGATCATTTTCTTAAAATAGAGGAATTGAGAAAATTAATTAAAAATCATATTGACTCAACTTTTGCCCCAAAATGAGTAAATCTAATAATAATTTTTTGCCATATAGTCGTCAGGAGGTTATTGAAGAGGACATTAAAAATGTAATAGATGTATTAAAAAGTGATTTCCTCACACAAGGAGACAAAGTTCCACTATTAGAAAAATTAATTTCAAGGAAAGTTGAATCTAAATATTGCGTAGCTGTTAATAGCGCAACAAGTGCGCTACATTTATCTTGCTTAGCCCTTGGCCTTACTAAGAGCGATATATTGTGGACATCACCAAATTCTTTTGTTGCTTCAGCAAATTGTGGATTATATTGCGGCGCTGATATAGATTTCGTGGATATTAACCTTTCTAACGGATTAATAGATATTGAATTATTAGAACAAAAATTAGTTCAAGCAGAAAAAAGAGATAAATTGCCAAAAATTCTAATTCCAGTTCACTTCGCCGGTGTAAGCTGCGACATGGAAAAAATCTATTCCTTATCCAAGGAATATGGGTTTTCTATAATAGAGGACGCCAGTCACGCTTTAGGTGGCAAGTTTAATAATGATTATGTAGGAAGTTGTAAATATAGCTCAATCACAGTTTTCAGCTTCCATCCTGTAAAAATAATCACTACTGGTGAGGGAGGTTGTGCTACTACAAATGATAAAAATCTTGCGAAAAAAATTTCTTTGTTAAGAAGTCATGGAATAACAAAAGACCAAAAAGAATTCGAATTATCTCCTAAGGGTGAATGGAGCTATGAACAACAATTACTTGGCTTCAACTATAGGATGAGTGATATGCATGCTGCCTTAGGTATATCCCAGTTGAAAAGGTTAGATAATATTGTAGAAAAAAGGAATCAAAAGCTTAATTTATACCATGAATTATTTGAAAAACTACCTTTAAAAATTCATAAGCCGTCCCACAATATACTTTCTTCAGTACATTTAGGAGTTATAAAGCTAAATAATAAAGATCCTCTTTTTCATAAATATATTTTCAAAAGCTTAAGAAAAAAAGGTATTGGAGTTCAAGTTCATTATTCACCAATTCACCTAAACCCTTATTTCAGAAAAAAAGGTTTTAGAGAAGGAGATTTTCCTATGGCGGAAACTCACGCCTTAAGTTCTTTAAGTATTCCTTTGTACACTACATTATCAGTAAATGATCAAATCAGAGTAACCAACTCTTTAAAGGAATTATTATGAAATTAGCAATAATTCCGGCCAGAGGAGGTAGTAAAAGAATTCCAAGAAAAAATATTATCAACTTCTGTGGGAAACCTATGATAAGTTGGTCGATTAAAGCTGCTAAGGAATGTAATTGTTTTGACGAAATAATAGTAAGCACGGATGATGAAGAGATAGCTAATATTGCAAAATCATATGGAGCAAAAGTACCTTTTAATAGACCAACTCATCTTGCCGATGATCACTGTCTCACTCAAGATGTTATTAAACACGCCATCGAATGGTATGAAAATAATAATAAATCTTTAGAATTTGTTTGTTGCATTTACGCAACTGCTCCATTAATTAACTCTAGAGATATTAAGAAAGCTACTGAAATATTAAAAGAAACCAAAGTAAATTCTTTTATATTTCCTGCAAGTTCTTTTCAATATCCGATTCAAAGAGCATTAAAAATCAATAAAAATGGATATGCCAATATGAAAGATCCCAAAAAATTCATTTCGAGAAGCCAAGACTTAGAAGAACACTATCATGATGCAGGTCAATTTTATTTGGCGCATACAGAGGCCTGGAAAGAAGTAAAAAGCATTTTTAAGAATTCTAGACCAATAATTATTCCTAACTGGAGAGTTCAAGATATAGATAATGAAGAAGACCTGAAGTATGCTGAAATAAAAGCAAGAATCTTAGAAATGGGTTAAATAATCAATATTATCTATAAGTAATCTTCAAAAATGTTAAGTTTAATTCCTTTTAAAAAAAGTAATAAGATTCATTTAAACTTTTTATATGACCTTTTAAAACGCAAACGTTTTGAAATAAGTCATACTAATTTGCCAACTTATAATGAACATATTGAATTTGTCGTAAATCATCCATATAGGTATTGGTACATTATTGAAAAGCTTGATAAATTCATAGGATCTGTTTACCTTACTGAACAAAATATAATTGGCCTTAATTTATATTCTGAGACAGAAAATGATTACATTAAAACAATAGAATTAATAACTAAATTACATAAACCTCTTCCTCCTATAAAATCTATTAGATCAAAATATTTTCAGGTTAATGTTAATCCAAAAAATAATGTTTTGATAAATGCTCTAGAGTCGATTTCTATGATTCATATTCAAAACACATATATCCTAAGAAAATCTTTGTAGATTGCAAAAAATAAATAGGAAATAAGATTTTTAATGATAAATAAGCCTGAAAAAGATAAAATAATAGAAAGGAACATAAAATTATTTTGAAAATTAATGGTAGAGAAATTTGCCTAGATAAAAAGCCTTATATTATTGCAGAATTATCTGCAAATCATAGTGGCTCGATCGAAATTGCCAAAAAAACAATCCTATCTGCAAAGCAAAATGGTGCAGATGCAATTAAATTGCAGACATATTGCGCAGACTCAATGACAATAAATTGCAAGAATGATGACTTTCTTATAAAGGAGGGCTTATGGAAAGGAAGTAATTTATACGAACTTTACGAAAAAGCAGGCACTCCTTATTCTTGGCATCGAGAATTATTTAGTTTTGCTAAGGAATCAGGTATAACAATTTTTTCTACTCCATTTGATGAAGAGGCTTGCGATTTATTATATGAATTAAATACACCTGCATTTAAAATTGCATCCTTTGAATTAACTGACTTACCTTTAATTGCATACGTAGCTAAGAAAAAAAAACCAATGTTAATTTCTACAGGGATGAGTAATCATAGTGAGATTGCTGAAGCTTTAGAAACAGCTCGAATCAATGGGTGTGATGAAATATTACTTTTCCATTGTATTAGCAGTTATCCTGCTCCAACCCAAGAAGCAAATATAAGAAGTATTCAGTTTTTAAAAAAAGAATTTAATGTTGAAATTGGCCTTTCTGATCATACTTTAGATAATACAGCTGCCATAACAGCTGTCGCATTGGGAGCAGTTGCAATCGAAAAACACTTCATTTTAGATAAAAAGAATAGAAGTCCGGATAGCGATTTTTCAATTAATCCTCATCAACTTTCAGATTTAGTTAAGGTTACAAAAGATTGCTGGAAATCACTTGGTTCAAAAGATCTCAAAAGAACAGATTTAGAGATTAAAAACAAAATTTTTAGAAGATCATTATATTTTGTAAAAGATTTAAAAGCAGGAGAAAATATAACATCAAATCACATTAGAAGAATAAGACCTGGTTTTGGAATACCTCCAAAATATTTTCAAGAAGTAATAAATTCAAAAACAACGAAAGAGGTAAAAAGAGGCGATAGAGTAACTTGGGATGTAATTGAAAAAATTAAAGAAAACTAACTATTTTTTTTCCTTAAAAATCTTACATCAGCTTTTAATTCATTATTTTTAAAATTTGCATTTGTAAATTCTAAAGTATATTTTCCAAAGTTAATAAATGCTTTTGGATATTCGTTTGCATCAAGCATCCTTATTTTGTCATAAATTTTTTCCAAGGATGATTCTAAGTTTAGTTCATTATCTTTTTGGCTTAATCTTTTAAATAAATATGTTTCTCCTGTTTGCGGTTTGGGTATAACGTTGTTATTACAAATTTCAAATATCATCTCTTGAGTTGCGACTGAAATTCTTTTGAAAATCATTTCTAAACTTCCTTCAAGTGAAATGGTTTGTTTCATATAAATTGGACCAGAATCAATTTCTTCTGTCATTTTTAATGCACATAATGGGGTTTCCTTAAAACCTCTAATTATTAAATTTTGAATAGGAGAACCTCCCCTACCATATGGTAAAGGTGCTGTGTGAAAAGCTATACATTCAAAATTATTAAGAATATTTGAACTAACTTTCCAATTCCAATGAGGGAAGAAGATGTATTTTGGATTTATTTTTTTTAAATTAATAATATTTAGCTTATTTTTAGATTTTATATTTTCTATATCTAATTCTTTATAAAATGACGTTTTGCTACTTTGAAAAAACCAATCTTTTGAAGATGCTACAACTATTTTCATCTTTCTATTTTTCTCAAAACTTCGAAGGATTCTGCATAAAATAAACCTACTTGATTCCCTCTGTACTTGGCTAGATTTTTAATACTTTCTAACGATCTAGGATGGGGATAATTCCTTATTTCTGAAAAATAGTTTTTAATACCTTCAATTTTTTTTTCAATAAAATCAGTTATATCAATATATAAATTAGGAGAAAATTGTTGGGTAACCGATTTATGTCCATATTCAGTAGAGGAAGGTACTTCGAAAGTTCTTATCTCATCATATATTTCTCCATTTTGAGGCCTAAAAGCAGTCATAACAGCTTGATTAACTAATCGATGATCAATATTTAAATCTGCAGAAGCATGCGTATAAATTAACTTAGGCTGCAAATTTAATTTTACTTCTTCAATCTCTTTGACAAGATTTAAAAGAGGTATCGAATCAAGTTTATTATCAGGGAATTGATTAAACTTAATCCACTTAAAACCAAAATAATTGGAGGATTCAAGGGCTGCACTTTTCCGTTGAGTAATTTTCTTATTATCAGTATTTTGTCTTGAACTAACTCCATCAGTCATCGCCATGGCATATACCAAATCACCATTAATAACATGTTTACAAATAGTTCCACCCATACCGAAAGCTTCATCATCTGTATGGGCAACGACAATTAAGACTTTTTTATTCATATAAATTTCACTATAAATTAGCTCTATTAAACAATATAACAAATGATATTTTTAAGCTGAAGTTGATTACATCCTAGTTAATTAAAATGTTATCAATTAACTTTTAAGACATATTCTATTAGCTTATTACTTTCATTTAATTTTCTAAATCCGCAAGATTTAAATAATAAATTACTATTTTTATTTATACTTTTAACTGAAGCATAAATATATTCACAATTATTCTTTTCAGACTTTAATTTCTTTATACCATTTATTAGTAAAAATTTTCCTATACCTTTGCCTCTTTTTTGAGGAGATATATTAATACTTATATTATAACTAGAGGCATCTTCCGATATTTCGTTAAATCTAATAACTCCTATAGGTTTATTATTCTCCTCGACAATATAAGTAAATATTTTCTTATCTTCTAACATATTTTTATACCAATTTATGTGATCATCAAATTCTACTTTTCTTCCATCAAGAAACATTTTCATTGATTGAGGATCATTTCTCCATTGCCAAATCAACTCTGAATGATCAATAGATGCATTTTTAATAAATAGCTTTACCATTTAGATATTATTTAAGTGTTGCAAATTTTTAGAGTTTTCAATAACCTTTGATTTACTTTAAATTCTAGTAATCAAATTAAATATACAAAAATTTTGAATTTTTAGTATATTTATTAATCACAAAAGTTTATCTTTTTAAT
>CACJUL010000030.1 GCA_902596585.1 uncultured Prochlorococcus sp. | reverse complement strand
CAACTGGTTTACGAAAAGAATACAAAACTTGAATCTCTCCCAATATTTGTAGAGGATAAAAGATTCATAACTATTGATGAAATTAAAACTAGATGCAGAAAAATATCTATGAGTATTGATGAGAAAAGTTTAGGATTAATTGTTATTGATTCTTTCCATATGATGGAGGACACAAGTTTGGATGATTACCAAATACAGTTGAAAAGAAATACTAGAGATTTAAAGGATCTGGCACAAGAGCTTAATGTCCCAGTTTTAATAACAGCACCAATTTCACGAGGAGTCGAAGAAAGAGAAAATTGTAGACCAATGTTATCTGATATCAGAGATTCAGATGCGCTTGAATATTATGGAGATATTATTGTAATGCTTTATAGGGATGAATATTATGACCCAGAAACAGAAGATAGGGGGATTGCAGAGTTAATAGTAACTAAGCATAGAAATGGTCCAGTAGGAACTGTAAAAATGTTATTTGAGCCTCAGTTTGGAAGGTATAGAAATTTAGCTGCATAAACTCAATTATAGTGAAATAATTGGATAAGAATCTTATTTTTATGTCTTCAAATCTCAGAGCAAATATTAGTTTGACAACAAATATTCTTTTAGTTCTTGGAACTTTTCTTTTAGTACTTAAAATCACTCCAATTGCTAAGGATGCAAGTATGGAGCATTTATGTACAGAATTTAATCATCTACGTTTTAATCGAACTAATGATGCCATACCTGGTAACTTTGATGCAGAGGCAAATCCAGAACTAGTAAAACTGCAAAATAAAAGAGTAAAAAGGCGTATTTATTTAGATAAAAAAATTACAAGACTTATTAATTTGCCATATTATACTTCTAAAAAAGAGATAGATGTAGATAGCTCCAACTGGGGCACTTTTCCTTTCCCAGGCGTACTTGGTTGGGAGGGTGAAGCAAAGGAATTTTGTGAATTTTTTAATACTGAATTTTTTAATATAAGAAAAAAACAGAACACATTGTCTTACTAAATTGAATAACCTTTAAAAGGTAAAATTCAGCTTGATTATTCCAAATAAAAATTATTTTAGAGTCTTTAGATTCCTTAAGTTGGAAAGAAACGACTTGTGTTATTTTTATATTAAATTCCAGACACCTCCAGGACTAGATGATAAATCAGATAAAGAAAAGAACTGCTGCGATTATCGCTTTTATACTTTTAATATCCTTTCTAAAACCATTAAGAATTGGAACGACAATTCTCTTTCCAATCGCATCTATTTTTACTGCAGAAAAAGCTTATGCAAATACAGTTTCTTGGTATATTACACAAGGAATTTTGGCGAGAAATAAAGGGAACTATAAAGCAGCAATAGATTTTTATAATAAGGCTCAGCAAATAAATCCAAATATTGATTTAATTTATTTAAACAGAGGTGTTGCAAAGGTAAAAATAAAAGATTTTCAAGGCGCACTCAATGATTACAACAAGGCCATAGAGATTAATCCACAATTTGCTGAAGCTTATATGAATCGAGGAGCTTTAAAGGGCGCAGCCTTTGATGACTATTCTGGTTCAATAAATGATTTGAATAAAGCACTATCAATTAATCCTCAATTAGCAGATGCTTATAGAGGAAGAGGATTTGCTCAATTACTAATAGGAGAAAATGAAAAAGCTTGTGATGATTTTAAGAAGGCTTTGACATTTAATAATAAAACTCTTGATCTTTTTGAAAAATATTGCAAATAAATTTTTAATTTTTCAGAGATATCTCTTGATGAATTTGTTTAATACTTAAAGTATTTTCGTTTTTCGCATGATTTCAATTCAAATAACTTTTTCCATTCTGCCAAGGAATAGTCTTTCTGTTTTAAACAAGATTTTACTCGCCCAATAAATTGATTTGTTTCTTTTTCCTCTAAGCATGATCTAGAAAAGCCACTTTTTGTCTTTTCGACTAATGACATTTTTTCTTTATCTTCTTTTAACCTGTATTCTAAATATTCAGTAGTAGTATATTCAAACCATTTACCATCGAGACCCTTCATAATGCCAGTTTTTTCTCCATTAAAAGGCGGGAGAGAAGAAGTCCCTTTTCGTCCCATAACTTTATAAGTATATTTAAATCCTTTCAACATCCATTTCTCGCATGCTTCATTGGCATCATACCTCGAGTTATATTTACCAAACCAATTTGCCTCAGCAGAAGTAGGCAATAAAAGAGTAGCTAATAATGATATTAATAATTTACGCATTATGAAAGGGGTTTTTTTGCTTTTAATCTTAAATCAAATTTCAATTACCAACCATCAGCAGCATTTAAAAGATAACCCCAATCAATAACTCCACCATCTTTTTTAGTAGCTAAATCATCTTTGCTAATGTACTGTCTAATCTTTTGTCTTTCTTCTGAATACTCTTTATCGAATTTTTTCTCGGGTCTAGCTAAGTAGTCGTAAATATTCCTTTTTGTGTAAACATCAAGAGCATTCATACCCCTATTTTAGCTGTCTTGCACTAGTTTTTGCACTATTTAACCCCCGATAGAAAAAGAATGTAGTTATATCAATGTATTAGGTCTAAAAACACTCTTCTAAACGAGAAGAGGGTTTGCAGCTTTTCGCATATAGTTAGCCCCCTTCTGCCAGTTGTTTTGCAATTTTGCGGCCTTCTCGAACTATGCGACCCATTTCGTGCATTTTCTTAGCCACGGCGGGAACATTCCACTTAATAGAGTCAGTTGCACTAACTCCCAAAAAATAGTGTTCGCCACCTTCCAAAAAACCACCTTGGCAGTCTCTAAGATTTTTTAAATAAACAGTAGAGATTCCTAACTCGGCGGCTGCGATACTCGTTTTGACGAGTCCTTTTGAGAACATTCGACTAACCTCGAATAGATGCCCTGCCTTTCAAGAAAACTTCTAATATTTTTAGGTTGCTTTTCCCAATCCATAACCATCCCTTTAGCAATCATTGGCGAGGGGTTCTCAGAATTAACAAAATCAGTAAAAGTTTTAATTTTATTCTGAACTTCCGAAGGCGATTGGCCTTTCTTAAGTTGAGGTAATCTAAGTTTTTTATAGTTTGGGTTTGCAGCCATAATTCATCTCCTTGAGGGTCGTGAATATATAGACATCTTTCACTTTCGATCAGAAACACAAATCAAAAAGGCTTCGATTCATGCAGGCGAACCTTGGCGTACTACATCCAAGGCCAGCTTCATTCATTAGTAAAAGTATATATATTTTGGGGGCGTTTGCAACAAGTATTTCTAAGTCTTTTCTATTACTTACCAACACTTACCAACACTCATAAAAAAAGTGTAAGTAGTAAGCGTTTCATAAAACTAAATTTTCTAAATCTGCTAATTCTTTATCTGAAGTCAAAATAACATTTGTTGATTCTGCTAAATTATTTGCTGATTTAGTAAAACCATTTTTTGCAACAACAACAGCATGAGTTCCTTTCCAGTAAATCATTCCCGCTGCAACTTCTTGAACTGCTTTATTTCCTACTGTTTTAGCGAAGCATTTACATTGAATACATACTCTGACATCTTCAATAGAAGCAATTAAATCTACCCCCTGATCTCCACTTGTTGGTGTGTCTTCAACTTCCCAACCAGCTTCTTCGAGAATACTTTTACAATATTCTTCAAATTCAATACCAGTCATACTTCTATTGGGTTTAGAAGATGATGGATTTTTTAAAAGTTCAAGGCATTTCTTTTCTACTAAAGATGCAACGGCATTATACCAATCTTCCTCAGTTACCTTTCTTCTTGTCCCCTTAACTTCATCGTCAATTTTAGGATTTACTAAACAATAATTTTTCCATTTTTTAAAAAATATTTTTGAGTTCTTTTCAGGATTACTAGTACCTCCAATAGCTGGAAGTATTACTGAAAACCAAAAATAAGGGATACCTTTTTTAAAATCACTAAATCCATCATCACCTAATTCATTTATTAAAAAACCTAATTCAATATTAGATGGTCTTAATTCTGGATTTCCTACCCACCTTCTAATATCTTCTTTGCCATAAGAATCTTTTTTAACTAATTTTCTTCTTTCCTCTAATAATCCATATTTATTTTCCTCAATAATTTCAACTAATTGATTAATAAATTCTTCAGAAGCATCAATATTTTTCTTGGTTATGGATGCAGACACTTTTTTTAATTTTTTTTCACTCTTTGTACTTTTAGAAATATTTTTCTTTGTACTTTTAGAAATATTTTTTTTATTTGCTCTTAAATTTTCAAATATCTTTTTAAACATATCCAATTAAAAGGAGCTAATTGCCCCTTATTTTAGATCGACTGTCAATCTTAAATTAGACACCTACTTCAAAGGCATTTTTTTGATGTCTAGCAACAGCAGCTTCGATAGATGCTTCACTAGTCCAACGGCCGTAAAAATTTAAGTGTGTTGCGGGTGTATGACCCATTGCTTCGGCGGCATCTCTTATTGATATTGGATTATCACTAGCTTTGTGAGCTATCCAAGCCCATCTATGACGAAGGGAATATGGGGTTAATCCTTTAGTCTTCTTAGCTATCTGTTTCCAAATAATTGTTCTATTTAATTGTTGGGTTAATGTTGCACCAACATCCGCAAATCTTCTCTTTTTCTGAACCATCTTAATTTGATTTTCGATCGCTTCTGGAAGTCCAACTAAGCCGCTTTTATATTGAGCTACAAGCTCATTTCCTAGCCCTTCTCTGCCCAATATATCTAGTGCGAATACTCTACGAGGTGGATTCTTTTTGCCCTTATTCTGGACGTTTTTCTTGATACTTCCGACAAATAATTTATTACCATCTCTTACTTCAAGAGTGGCTAATTCTGAAAGTCTTAATCCATGCAATGCGATCAATCCGACCGCTAAATATAACTTAGGATTTGTCTCTTTTAGTGTGTCTAATAATATTGCTAGATCAGCGTCAGATATTGGTGGAGTTACTGTATCTTCTGTAGTTCTTGTATTATCTCCTACCAGTTCTTTAGCTAAGTCTTTGTGAGGTGGAAGCCATCTTTCACTCATGCCGTGGCGGTTGACTCCATATTCAAGAATTTTATAAACGGAATCTAAATATCTTTTTCTGGAATCTGAACCCGAGGGAATATCATCAAAGAAATTTTTAGCATATTTTTTGACAAAATCTTCTCCCGAAGTTGGTGTAGGTTTTTTATTCATTACCTCTCTAAATCGATCAACTCTTCTAGTCCACTCCATACCAGTTTTAGAGCTTAAACCTTCTTTAGTTTTTTCAAATGCGATTAGTACTTCATCCCAAATAACATCAGATACTTTTTTCTCTTGGGGTAAATTTTGAGCTTCCCATCTTTTAGCAGCATCAGATAGTGAAACTTTCTTATTAACTACGAGTGGTTTTATAAAATCAATAGCCCCATTAATTTTTGCGATATTAGCTTTTTCCCAATTAATATTAATTGTCTTTGTAAGCCTATTATTTGCAGCCCCTTTGCCCTCGTTAATAACGTAGATAACTTTAGTTCTTCCCGACCCTTCGCCGTTTACACGCCATCCTCGGCCGTGATTAGTGCAGATTAACTTTCTTAAGTCTTGAACCCATGAATCTTTGTTACTGCTTGCCATTTGAAAAAGTGCTATTAGTGCATATATTAGTGCAGAATCGATATTATGCACTTACAAACACTTACAAACACTTATTCAGAAAATATCTCTAACTAATAAAAAACCCAGTTTATAACAGGGATTTAGGGAAGCGGATGAAGAGATTCGAACTCTCGACATTCTCCTTGGCAAGGAGATGCTCTACCACTGAGCTACATCCGCATAACTTTTTTATTTTATCTCAAAGAAGGGATCAATGATAGAAATAATAAAATTTTTTCAATTAATTTAAATTTTTAATTAAGGATCCCATCTCAATAGCTTGTAAAGCATAATTCCAACCAAGATTATTTTTAATCCCTGCTCTTTCTAGAGCCTGCTGCATAGTATCAGTAGTTAAAACTCCAAAAATAATTGGAACATTATTTTCATTTGAAACTTGCGAAATACCTTTGCTCGCTTCAGAAATAACTACATCATAGTGGGAGGTTTCACCACGAATTACAGCCCCAAGAGCAATTACAACGTCAAAACTCTTTTTTTTCATGAGGTTTTTAGCTGCAATTGGTAATTCTAATGAACCAGGAACCCAAACTATATCTACTTGATTGCTTAATTCAGAAGTATCTAAGCCATGTCTTTTTAAACAATCAAGACAACCAGAAAGAATTTTGTTTGTAATTAAGTCATTAAATCTTGCTATTACTATCCCAACTTTTAAAGTAGATGCATTAGTAAAAGAGCCCTCAAAAATAGCCATTAAATTTTACTTCGATATATTAATAGACTCTCACGAAAAGGTATTAAGTTCAAACTAATGAAGAAACGATCCCTGTAACAAAAACCAAAACAACCCAAACAGCAGCAATAGAATAAATTTTTCTCCTACTTTCTCGCTGCCCTTCCTCAGTAGAAGGTTGAGTCACATATAAAACGGGTACCCCAACTACCGCTATTAAAGAAGCAAATAATAGAGCATTTACGAAGAAAAAGTTAACAGCCTGCATAATTCAGTCTTAGATTTTCAAAATATTATAAATACTATAATCTCATGAAAATGATAATTTTTAGAGAAAATTTACATACTTTTAGCTACTTTAGATGCAAAAAAGAAATTTCTACCTAATATCTGTTTAGGAATTAAAAAAGTATGCAAGAAGATACGATAATTCAAAAGAATTTATTTGCAATTGGTAATGAAAATAATGAGCAAAAAGAAATAACAAAAATTCCAGAAGATTTATCTTGGGAAGATTTAAAGAAAGAATCGCAAAAAAGACCTAGACAAAGAAAAAATTCAACTAATTTAATAAATAAATTCAAGACTGATTTAATTTCAAATAACAAAAATGTTTGCATTAATGAAGAATCTTATAGTTATAAAACAGTTTCAAAACTGAAATTAACTCCTGTAATGAAGCATTATGTAACTCTAAAAGAAGAAAATAAAGATAGGTTATTACTTTATAGATTGGGAGATTTTTTTGAATGTTTTTTTGAGGACGCTGTATTAATATCTAACCTTTTAGAAATAACGCTTACTAGTAAAGATGCTGGCAAAGAGATTGGTAAGATCCCCATGGCAGGAGTCCCTCATCATGCAATGGAGAGATACTGTGCTGATTTAATTAAAAAAAATTATTCTGTGGTTATATGCGACCAATTAGAAAAAAGTTCTGGAAATTATGGGACTCCAATTAAAAGAGGAATAACAAGAATAATTACTCCTGGAACTGTAATTGAAGAGGGAATGTTGATAGCAAAGAAAAATAATTGGATTACTGCAATTTACTTATCAGAAGAAAACTCAGATGAATGTTATGAATGGGGTATATCAAAAGCTGATGTAAGCACAGGAGAATTAATAACTTTAGAAGGCCAATCTCTGTCAAAACTATTTGATGAAATTATTAAATTAGATTCTTCAGAAATCATTGTAGGAAGCAATGCAGTCAGAAATTTATTAATTAAAGAAAATAGTCAAATTACATATACTGTTTCTCAAGAGACTAATTTTGGAATTAATGAAGCAAATTATCTAATAAAGAATTATTTCCAGATTGCAAATCTAGAGGGAATAGGACTTAAAAATTTAAACAATGCAACTAGATCACTTGGAGGTTTATTAAATTATTTAGAAAAAATTAATCCCTCAAATTTAGATAAAGATTCTTCCGTAAAAATCTCATTAGACTTTCCACAAATTCAATTTGGTCACAACAAATTAATTATTGATTATCAAACTCAAAAAAACTTAGAAATCAAAAATACACAACGAGAAAACAATTATGTAGGTTCGCTACTATGGAGTATTGATAGGACTTATACTTGCATGGGTGCAAGGTGTTTAAGAAGGTGGATAGATTCACCACTATTAAACGTTGATGAAATTTATCAAAGACAAAATATAATTACAAACTTTATTGAATCCAAAAAATTACGTATAGATACCCAAAATTTACTTAGAGCAATGGGGGATTTAGAAAGACTTGCAGGGAGAGCTTGTGCAGGTCATGCAAGTCCCAGAGACTTAATTGCAATAGCTGAAGGTTTAAAAAAATTGCCCAGACTAAAATCCATAATTGAATTATTTAAATATGATCTCCCTGATTGGACTGATCAATTAAAAAATATTGATGAAGGACTCTTGGAATTAGCTGATACTGTAAGTTTTAAATTAATAGAAAATCCTCCTCTCAATATTAGTGAAGGAGGCATGATCCACGATGGTGTTGACAATATATTAGATGGTTTACGCAATTTAATGGATGATTACTCTGAGTGGCTAAATAAAGAGGAATTAAAAGAAAGGAAAATTAGCAAAATTTCAAATTTAAAAATTCAATTTCATAAAAATTTTGGCTACTACATTTCTATTAATAAGTCAAAAGTTAATTTAGCTCCACAACATTGGATCAAAAGGCAAACACTTACTAATGAAGAAAGGTATATCACTTCAGAAATTAAAAATAAAGAAAATAAGATTTTCCAAATAAAAAGTAGAGCTTCATCAAGAGAATATGAAATTTTCTGCAAATTAAGAAATATAGTTGCTGAAAAAACAAAACAAATAAGATCAATCGCAAAATCTATAGCATCTCTTGATGCATTGCTTGGTTTATCAATTACTTCAGTAGAAAACAATTTTATTAAACCTTCATTAATACCAATTAATGATTCAATGACAAAAAATAGTACAAAAATTATCGCAGGAAGAAATCCAATTGTGGAGCAATTATTAAACGATAAAAAGTTTGTAGCGAACGATATCTCTTTTGAGGATAATCAAAAATTAATTATATTAACTGGTCCCAATGCAAGCGGAAAAAGTTGCTTTATAAGACAACTTGGTTTGATACAAATTCTCACACAAATTGGTGGGTTTGTTCCTGCAAAAAATGCTGAAATCAAGATTGCAGATAGGATTTTTACAAGAATTGGGGCGGTTGATGATCAATCATCTGGACAATCAACATTTATGGTAGAAATGTCTGAAACTGCATCAATTTTAAATCAGGCAACTTCTAACTCACTAGTTTTACTTGATGAGATAGGTAGGGGGACATCTACTTTTGATGGACTTTCAATAGCTTGGTCAGTCAGTGAATATCTTGCAAAAAAAATTCAATGTAATACTATTTTTGCTACGCACTATCATGAGCTGAATTATTTAAAAAATTCAAACACTAATATACAAAATTTTCAAGTTTTAGTAGAGCAAAATAACGATCAGCTAATTTTTAGTCACAGGATTGTTAAAGGAGGCTCAAACAAAAGCTATGGAATTGAAGCGGCTAAATTAGCAGGAGTTCCAAAAGAAGTTGTAGAAAAAGCAAAATCAGTTTTAAATTCTTTAGAAAAAAATAACAAATTAAATTATAATTTAAAGTAAATTTTTGATATTTTACTTTTTAAATAGTTTCCCTCAACAAGGCGTTTACCGTAGCAGCTGCCATGGCGGCACCTCCTCTAGTTGAATTCAAAACAATTCTAGGAAGATCGGTAGAAAGCAGTTTGTTTTTACTTTTCTCTACTCCAATAAATCCAACAGGCATTCCGATAATTAAACTAGGTAAACCATTTGCATTATCTAAAATATCAATTAGATAATTTAAAGCTGTAGGGGAACTACCAATAACTACTATAGGTGATTTGCTTCCAGAATTTATAGCGGATAACTCCCTCCAACCTTCACTTAATCCATATGCAGTTTTAGTAAAGTTTGTATGATTATTTTTTCTAAACCACATTCTGGCCGTGAATACTTTATTCTTGGTGGTATTTTCTGCCATGGATGTTATTGCTGCTGCTGCCATATCAGTGTCAGTTAAAATCGGAGCACCATTTTTAAGTGCCTGAAGCCCCTTTTCGCAAGCACCTTCACTAAAATTTATGAGATTTTGAACTGAAAAATCTCCTGAAGTATGGATTAATCTCTCTAAAACTTTTTTTTCCAAATAGTTTAGATCATTGGCTTTTAAATGAGATCTTATGAATCTGATGCTTTCCAAAAAAATTGGATGATCTATTACCATTAAATTTATTTTGTGTTAGAAGTAATCATAGTCAAAATATGATTTTTATTGAGAGATTATGCCAATACAAATATTATGGGGTAATGATCTCAATGCTCAAAATACATTTATTCAAAAATTAATTGATAAAGAAGTATCCAAAGAATGGAAAGAAATAAACGTAACTAATTTAAATGGAGATGATGATGAGCAATTAAATAAAGCTTTTGATGAAGTTCTTACTCCTCCTTTTGGAGATGGGTATAGAATAGTAACGTTGAAAAATAATCCAATTTTTACTGCAAAAAATGAGGATCTAAGAACGAAATTTGAAAAAATTCATAACAATATACCGCAAAATACTTATTTCATTTTACAAAATACAAAAAAACCAGATTCGAGACTAAAGAGTACTAAATTTTTACAAAAACTTATTAACAATAATTTAGCCAAAGAAAAATCATTTTCTTTACCAGAAATCTGGGACTATGATGGTCAAAAAAGATTTTTAGAAGATGCAGCCAATGAAATGAATATTAAAATTGATAAAAATGCAGCTGAATTTATTATTGATTCAGTTGGTAATGATAGCTTTAAACTAATAAATGAATTATCTAAAGCAAAAATATACCTCTCTGCAGCAGCAAATGATTCAAATTCACAACTTTTTCTAAAAAGTATTGATGCAAAAAAAATATTTAGTGATCATCAATCCAACATTTTTAAAATCATTGATCTTCTCTTAAAAAAAAATATAAATGAAAGCCTCATTGAAATAAATTTTTCTTTACAAAAAGGAGAACCTGCTTTAAAACTAAATGCAGGTTTAATTAGTCAAATAAGAATTCATACCATCGTAAAATTAGCAGCAAATTCAGGAAATGATAATGTTGAAAAGATGTGTAATCTTGCAGGTATTTCTAATCCAAAAAGAATTTTTTTTATAAGAAAAAAAGTTAAAAATATATCTCAAGAATATTTAATTAATTTAATGAGTTACTTATTAGATATTGAATCATTACTAAAAAAAGGTAATAATCCTATAAATGTTTTTACTGAGAATTTAATTAATTTAAGTTAACCAAATCATAAGTTTAAGAATTTACATTAT
>CACJUL010000029.1 GCA_902596585.1 uncultured Prochlorococcus sp. | reverse complement strand
ACTTAGTTTTAAAGTTAATCTTGTAAATAAATGTCTGATATAAGAACGCCTTGGGGTTCAATATTCTCAAAAGTTAGTTTGTTCCCAATTTATTATCTGATATTTATTTATGGGTTTATTTACATATTACCTTTTGGCAAAAATTTTATTGGTTCAACTTGGTTTGACTTATTGAAAAAAGAAGATGGTCCTCTGGAGTGGTTACAGTTTAGTCAATTTTTTATCTCTTCTATGATGGGGCTTTTTATTTTCTATAAGTCTAAAAAAAAGAGATCAATGAATTCTTTGATTTGGTTAATTTTTAGCATTTTTTGTTTCCTAATTTCTGCTGAAGAGATTAGTTGGGGTGAGAGAATTACAGGCTTTACATTGAATTCAATATCAGATTTAAGTATCCAAGGCGAGACAAATTTTCATAATCTTCCTTTTTTTCATAATGTTCTTCTTGATCCTTTATTACATGTTTTATGTATCTTTTTAGGTTGGGTGGGATGGAGAAAATGGCCTAATTTAAGTTCTTTGCCGAGTAGAAAATATAGCTTGTTTTTTTTATTGGTATCTTTATTTTTTGCTTATTATGATATCTCCTGGGCTTCAACAGTGCCACATATTAGAAATGATCAAGAGATTTTTGAATTTCTTTTATCTACTGGGATCTTTCTACATTTTTGGGATAATTTTAAATTTTTAAAGAACTCTAATTAATAATTTCTGCATTTATTAATAGATTATTAATAAATATTTTTCAGGGTAAAAGATTTTTGAACCATTAAAGAGAGATCAAAGAGTATTCTAAAATTCTAATTTTAAAAGTAACATTTAGAGTATGTTCAAATATTTTTCTTTTCTTTTACAGAAAATTCTGATGGTGTTTTAATAAATCATACATTGTTTCTTCTTAAAAAATAAAATCCACCACTTAAAGAAAGTATCACCGGAAACCAAGCAGCAATTATTGGCGGAAGTAATCCTTTAACGCCAAACGAACTGGAAATAAATGACATCACATAATAAATTAATATTAGAAGTACACTCAATCCAAAACCCTGACTTTTTGAAGATCTTAAATTTGATTTACATCCTAAAATACTGCCAATCAATCCAAAAACCAAACATGCACAAGGTAATGTGAATTTTTCTTGAATTCTCACTTGAATTTTTCTAATTTGTTTTACATCACCAATCTTTTTATATATTCTCTCAGCCTCTAAAGCTTCTTTTAAAGACATATCGCTTGCATCTTTTGGAACTTTTGCAAGATCTAATGGCCCTTCAACGAAAGGATATATATATTGTTTGAACTTTATATTTGTTGTTTGCCCGTTAGTGTCAGTTGAAATAATGCCTCCATCTGTAAATATCCAAGAGGAATTATTTTTATCGAAGATGGCACTACTTGCAGTGAGGATCTGTTTGATATTTTCTCTGGAAAAGTCTAAAACTGTAACTTCTCTCATAATATTGTTCTCAAATCGAGAAGCATAGAAAATATGAGTTAGAAATGTATTTATTTTCGTTTGTTTATTGGTGCTATCTATTCTGGATCCTTTTCTAGTAAAAATAATATTATTTTTACTTTTCCCTTGATTGAAAGAACTTCCTATTCCAGATCTTAAAGTAGATTCAGCTAGCTTATTACTATTGGGAACTAAATTATCATTGAAATAAAAAGTTAATCCTGTCATAAATATTGAAATTGCAATAGCTGGAGCTATGATCCGTGTGATTGTAATTCCTAAAGACCTTAAAGCTAATAATTCAGAATTAGCTGATAGTTTTCCATAAGATAATAGTGTCGACAATAAAACAGCCATTGGAAATGATAAAACTAAAAAACTTGGAAGACTAAAAATTAAAGCTTGCAAAGCTTTTAATACAGGTAAGCCATATTCAACTATTTTTCTTATTAAATCAAACATTACACCCACTGAGAGTGAAATTACGGTAAAAGCTGAAATAGCAAATATCATTGGAGGTATTATTTGCCCTAACAACCATCTATCTATTAATGGTATTGAGTACCAAGGAGTTATGATTTTGTGAATTGTTTTTCTAAAAAGTGATTGATTTGCAAGTTTCAAAAGGATTTTATTTGATTTGTACTATCTTTTCTAGAATTATAAAATATCAATGATTTAGAAACCAATATAAGATCAGTAATGAGGAAAAATTTTTATATTATTAATTTTCCAATAAAATTAAAAAATAATTTTTAATACTTGCGTTAAAACAAATAATTTGGTTTCTTTAAAAAAAAGATTAAATTAATGAAAAATAAAACTCTATTAAGTGAATGTAAGTGCATTCATTGTCAACAAAAGTTGGAGCAAATTAATAATTCAAGAACATATTGGGGCAAGTTAATTTTAAGTAAAAATTGAGCAAAGTATTTAAGTAAACTTTCCTGAATTTATAATATATTCTCAAATAATGCTTCTTTGAATCTTTTCTAGATAAACAATAATCCTTTTTTAAATCTTTAAGTAAATGTTATTCAATTACTTAACTCTTTGATTTCTTTTGTAGATTCTATTTTCTCTATTTAAAAGAAGAAGAATAATAAAAATACATCCCGGAATAAGGATAAAATCTAAAGACATATTGGTGTTAGGTACTATTTCTATTTAGCAATAAAACACATATTTGACACTATCTAGATTAATTCTGGAAATATTTATACCTCTAATAGTTTTCGACAATATGATTTTTTAATTGATCTTAAAATTTTAAAGAGCTTGCAAGTATCCCCTCACAAGCTCATGACGACATAGTTAAATTCAGATTTTCTGATCCTAACTAGCTAAGCACTTCCTAAATGCTATATCTTTATATTACTAAGTAAAATTACTTAGTGTGAGTATAAATGCTTAATTATTGGTAATTAGAGTAGGAATTATTGAGAGATTTTTAAATAACTAAATGTTTAGAAGTTTTTGTGCATCTTTCCAAGAGTGCCCAATAGTATTTATTTTTGAGTTTACATAAATTAATAATTGTGTTACTTTAGTTAACAATTATTTATTTTTAATGTCAAATTCAGAAGTCACAACGGAATCAGGCGGGAGACAAAATATGTTCCCTTCCGAAACTAGACCCTACATTGACGAATCTGTATCTTACGAAGGGTATCCTCAAAATGCAGAAAAAGTTAATGGTAGATGGGCTATGGTTGGTTTTATTGCATTAATAGGTGCCTACGTTACAACAGGTCAGATTATACCTGGAGTTTTTTAATATAAATTTAAAGTAACTTCGACTTTAATAATTGAAAACTAATTTAATTTTGAAAATAAAAAAAACCAGATAAAGGTAATTGCATTAAGACTAAAGATTATCCCAAGAAATATAAAAGCAAATTTTTTACCAATAAATGCTGTTTCAGGTTCAAGCTTGACTCTCATATAAGTTTTAATTAATCCTGATTACGATAGCATTGTTTAAAGGATTTTTTTATTTTTGAAAGAATAGGTAGGCATAATTTATTGTTTTGTCTTTATTATTATTTGTAACTTAACCATTTTTGCTTGGCCTAAATTCATCTATCATCGGTAGCTTATTCTAATATTGTTGTTTATATCCTTTTTTATTTTTAGTTATCCTTGCGCCTATATACACTAATAATATAATCCAAAAAACTATTTCTAATCCTAGATTTGTCATGGCTATTTACCTCTAATTAATAGATTATCCTAATTCAATTTTTACTATTAAGGTAGAGTTTTTATACTGATTTATCCCGATTTTTATTTGAAAAATATTAGAGATGTTTTAGTCAGAATAAACACAGAAAATTCATTATTAATTGTAAAAATAAAAAACTTTCACAAAAAAAAGAATCAAATTAAAAAATTTTAACTTGATTCAATTAAGGAGAATTAATTAGTGTTTTAGATAAACCCTGGAATGATTTGACCTGTTGTTAAATATGCCCCTACAAGTGCAATGAACCCTATCATGGCAAATCTCCCATTAAGCTTCTCAGCTACAATTTTTTCTTTTTCTACAATTTTTGGTTGAGTATTTTTCATTAGAACCAACCTGGAATAATCTGGCCAGTTGTTACATATGCACCAACTGCTGCGACAAAACCTAGCATTGCTGCCCAACCATTAAAACGTTCTGCTTCTGGGGTCATTTTTTTTTAGTAATTTGTTAATAAATATAACATATTTATTTATTAATGTAAAGAAATTTCCGATAATTGGCTAAATAAAACTTATAAATATAACTTATGTGTCAATTCTGTATCAGATTATACTCGTATAGCGATTTAATTTATTAGGCCTATTTTTAATTTTTTAAATATAAAGTTAGAACCAGTACTTATTTTTCTTGAAGATAAAATCCTCATTTAAATGTATTTTTAATTATTATATTTACTAGAGTCAGCTAGTAGGGATACAGGCTGACTCTTTTAATTAGAGTTTTCAGTTTTAAAAAAAATTAGTTCCACAACACAAATAATTGCTATTAATAAATTATAAAAATAAATAATTTAATGTCATTCGCAACTTATTTCATGCATTTAATTTTTGCAAGTATCCCTTCTCTATTAAATTCTGATTTGATACTTTATATTATTCCTGCCCTGACAATTTCAATATTATTCTTTAGCTTAAAAATAATGTTTTTTAAAACCCCAAAATTGAGAAAAATTAAATAACTAAGGTTATTAGGGTACTTATTTTTGCTATATTTCCCAATTCTTTTAATGTTGGATAAAAGACTTTTTTTTTCTGCTACAAAAAGAAATAGAGACTTCATCGGGCATGAACTATCAAAAATCATAATAAAAGATGGTTTAATTTTGGAAATTGGAAGTGGCAGTGGTGAACATGGAGTATTTTTTCAAAAATGCTTTCCTGAAATAATTTGGCAAACAAGTGATCCAGAATTACTTCATAGAGAAAGCATATTTTCTTGGATTGAGTATGAAAAATTAATTAAGAAAATGCCAAAACCTCTTGAGCTTAATGTATTGAATATACCTTGGAAGATTCCATTTGAGTTGGCAAATTTTTTGCAAGGTATAGTTTCAATAAATATGATTCATGTTTCACCTTGGGCTTGTACGCAAGCCCTTTTTAAAGGTTCAGGTAAGTTACTTAGTGCGGGACAGTTTTTGTTTATGTATGGCCCTTTTAAAATTGGGAATAAGCATATAAGTCAAAGTAATTATTTTTTTGATAATTCATTAAAATTACAAAACGATCTTTGGGGTATTAGAAATCTCGAGGAAGTTTCTGAAGAAGCAAAAAAAAATGGTTTTTTTCAAGAAAAAATAATTAGGATGCCAGCAAATAATCTTTCAATCGTTTATAGAAAAGTTTTTTTTTAATGAAATAAAAATATTAACAAATATTGAAGGAGTATTTTACTAATATTTTATCCTGAAAGCCTTTTACTCCATTCCTTATGTTTTTCATCTAAGTTCAAAATTTGTTCTCCTAAACTTAAGTGTTTCTCTAACAATTCCACTTTTGTGAGTGTTATTTTCTCTGAATAAAATTTAATAGGCTGCTTGCCATGTAGGTTGTCGCCACTCATTAGAATTTTTGAAACAATACATTTTTAAAATGAAATTCAGATTATTGTTGATTTTTTTATAATTTTTTTAGCTTTTCGTAAATTAATGTGATCAAAATTATTTTTATGATTTTTTGCTTCTCTTATTGTATAAAGATTGCCAGACATATCTTCTCTTATCGCATTCAGACTTTACAGCAACGCAATTGCAAGCAACATTCCAGAGAGCCTTGTGAATTGGATCAGGATTAAAAAGATATGCTTTTTTAAAGGCTTCTTTAATTAATAAAGTGGCTTTCTTAGCATGATAATGAGGGATATTTGGACAGACATGATGAACAACATGACTTGAACCTATATTATGATGAAGAAAATTAAGTATTTTACCGTAAGGTCTGTCAATAGAAAGAAATGCACCTCGCATAAAAGAAAATTTTGTATTTGAAAGATGGGGTACATCTGAATCTGTATGATGAAGCCATGTATAAACTACTAGCCAACAATTAACTACCATTAAAGGACCAAAATACAATGCAATTACTGGAAATAATCCATATATAAAAATAAAATAAAGAATTCCTAATAATGTTAAAGCTACACCAATATCTGATATCCAAACTTTCTTAGTCCATATGGATGGCCATAATGCTTTGGAAAATGGTTTTGTTGGCCAAAAATGATTTGAAGTTCCATACTTAATACCTCCTGTACTTCCTGTAAGTAAATAAGCTGGCCATCCAAATATTAGATGTAGGACGAGTTGAATGATTCCATAATTTTTCTTACCTAAGGACTTTGAAAAATGTAATTCTTTTTCTCCTCCAACTTTTTCTGTAATTCCATTACCCTGAATGACTAAAGGAACGTGTGTTTCACCATTAGTTACATTATTTGTGAATCGATGATGAACTGCATGAGAACGTTGCCAAGAAAAATAAGGAACTAGTAGTAATGAATGTAGTAAATATCCAGTTATAGTTTCTAAAGTCCTGTTTTCAGAAAATGCACCATGCCCACATTCATGAGCAATTACCCAGAATCCCATCGCGGTGGTGCCAGATAGTATAGAGTAAATGATCCAAATCGGCATCATGTTTAGAGTAAATGGAATATGTAGACCTATCGCTACCACAAGCAATTGGATTAAAGCTGATCGTAAAAGATACATCAAAGAAGTTTTGGTATTGCTCTTAAAATAGTGGTTTGGGATTACGTCCTTAAATTCTTTTAAACTTGGAATATCTCTATTCTCTAATAGAAGCGCTTGGCCCTTAAGGCCTGAAAGTTTTATATTACTCAAATTCTTGTTAGGTAAAAAATTAGTTGAAAAAAATTAATTTACTAATTCTACTATCCATCACAGCGTCTTTTTTAAAAGTAATAAATAAATGATTTTTTTTTAATAAAATTTTTAAAAACCAAATGTTATTTTCGAAAAAGTTACTTAATTCGAAAACTTATGATTTTATTCTTTAACAGTTCTATGAATTTTTTTGTTTAATTTTTTATTACTTATATTTATTCTTCTTTAAATCTCATTTGATTTAAAGACCTCGAATATACTTTTTTGTTAGACCTGGTTGTTTACGGGGTTTTACTAAAATAGGTAAAACAATTACTCCTGCTGTAAAAAGACAGATTGGAGCGATTACCATCAATATAGACTCTAAAGACATAAGTTCATTTTGAATTTATTTATAAATAGCAGGATATTTTTTTAAAGTCATGCGTATTTATATCTATTTAGCAAAAATTTCTTTAAAATTTTAATTAACTATTAAGCAAACTAGAAAAAAAGATTAAAAAAATTCCATTTTTTAATAATGCATACGAGAATTCTACTGATGTATTTTAAGGGGTTATTTCTCTATGGATGAAGAAAAAAATTGGATGTTAATGACTTACTATTGTCCAACTCATGGAGATTTGGGTATAGTGAAACCGATTGAAATGAAAAAAAAAGAAATTAATGAAACATTCTTGAGAAAAGAAAGAACTTCTAAAAATTAAATATTCAGAATAAAGTAAATACTTAAAGCATTTATAATTTTTAATTGAAGATTTTTAAAAATATAATTATAACTTTATTCAGAAAACCCCTTGCTGTTTTTATAAGCGGCATTAATCAGTTGATTAGAATATTAAATTTAAATATAATATTTATTATTTTTTATAGTTAAGCTCAAAAAATATATTTAGTTTAGGATTAATAACTAAAAATGATCTACTGAGTAATTCAATTTTAGTGATTTTGTAAAATAAAAATTTATTAATAAAAAGCCTGTTTAACAATATTCAAACTTGATCAGGATCGCAGGTTAATTTACATTCCCTTAGTTCACTAGATGATATCTTTTCTAAAATTCTTAACATATCAATTTCTGAGAGCTCTCCATTAGAATTCCATTTTAAAGTTGTTTTTCTTTGTTGCGAATTTTTTTTATTCATTTTGATTACCTCCTTTTAAATGAATTTCTAAACAACGAGTAATACATTCTTGATGGCCATCTACAATACTGCATTCGGTAATACATTCAAAATATGAATTAATAGAATCTGCTTCTGTACTCTGGTTAGATAAAATTGAATCATTCATGAAATTGGTAGATTTATTTGGAATAGAGATATAGCATGAATTTAAGTCTAAAAATCTAATTTATTAAGCGAATAAGAGAAAATAAGTATTATTTACTAAATTCAGATTTAATCAGGTTTTAACTCCTAAAGTTAGTAATATCTTCAATTTATAAGATAAAAAATAATTCTTATTAATTAATATTATTTTTAATAAGCAAATCTTTAAAAAAAATCAGCATAAAGACTGATTTACTTTTAAGTAATTTAATTAGATGATAATTAAGCACATTTCAAATTTTCTAATGAAATCAGCAATTAATTGGCTTTCGAAAATGTTAGAGAGTATGGCAAATGCTTTTATGCATCCTTTAAAGAATAATTTGCCTCCATCTATTGGCCCACATGCGTATAGCAGTATTCCTATAAAAAGAAAATTTAGAAGAAAGTTTAATTAGTTATTAAATTATCGTTATTAATTTTTCGTTCTTTTCGTCCCAGATAATATATTTGAAGCAATTTGGGAAATCGCTTAATTTTAAGAACTTTGATTCCTGAAGCAAATGAATATTCGCTTTATGACAAGCTCTTAGATTGTAATTGGGTATTCTTTCAGAGAGATGATGAACGCTATGGAAGGATATGTCTACTAAAAACCAATTGAGCCAATTAGGTATATCTAGATTGCTACTACCCAAAATCGCTCCATCGAAGATATCCCAATTTTTTGTCCTTTTTGCATATGAATTTTTAAAGTTATGTTGTACGAAAAAAACACATATTAAAATCGCTGCTGAGAGAGTTAATGTTATTGAATAAAAAGATAAGAAAAAGGCTAATCCAAACCATTTGCACATAAAAGTCCAACCTATTATTACTATGATATTATTTATTATTAATTCGAAAATTTCGCTAAAATTATCACCATAATCTGAAAAAGGTGGTTTAATTCTTGAATTAATAATTAAAATTTTAGTAATTTCGCCACTTTTGATTTTGATAAAAGTCTCTTCTAATATATCTTTAATTAAATTAAAAATAATAATAATTAGCCCTAATCTAGGTTTTAAAACTAAGTAATAAAAGCCACCAGGGAAAATCATGATCCAATTTCGACTAAATCTGTAAAAAAATTTTTCTCTTTTGGTGAGTGAATTATATTCTCCAAGACTTAAGACATCTATCGGACCTTTATAAGTTTCCCAATTTCCATTATTTCTATGATGAAATGCATGATCTATTGACCATGATTTTTGGGGAATACCATTTACTAAACCAAGTAAAAATCCAAAAAATCGGTTTAATTTACGCTTTGTAAAAAGAGAATTATGACCGCAATCATGCATCAATGAAAAAGTTCTAGAGGAGAATAGAGTTAGTAGTAAAACAATAGGAATGAGTAATAAACTTTTAATTATTATTGAAAAAGGGCTTTTAATTATATGGTAAATAATTAACCAAATAGAAATTATGGGGATTATCGTGGAGAAAAATTGAAAAAAAGCTCTAGAATTATCTCTTTTTAAAAATGGCTTGATTAAAAAATCACTCCTATTAATTCTCAGCATATTGTCAAATTTATTAATTAACCTAACAAATTAAAAAAAAATATTGGTTAAAACTTTAGAAAAACTAATTTTTATTTACTAAAGAATAAATTCCTTAGACATAGTTCTCAATTGATCTAAATTTAATCTCTCTAAGTAATTTCTAAAATCACTAAGATTTTTAGTTGATTCAGAATCCTTACTCTCGAAAAGAAGACTATTAGAAATTAATTCAATAAGATGATCTTTATCCATAACTTCTTATAGACGATAATTCCTGTTAAAAAATTTAAGATCTTGAATTCGAGATTATTAATTCATTTAAAAAAAGTAATTTTTGATAAATTTTTAGGGTTTAAATTCTCAATTTCATAAATTTTTTAAATCTTGTTCTATTTTTTCTAGTCTCTCACTTAGTTCTCTTTTTTCTTTAATCAAGGCTTTTTTCTTTTCTGCTATCTCTCTGTTTAAAGGTGAATTGAAATATTTTTGATATGCGACAAAAAAAACAGTAATTGCTACTGCAATACCAAGAGCACCAATTATTAAAATTGGAGATGAAGGAAAGTCATAGAATGGGATAGACAATGTTTTTCTCAAAATTCAATTTTAGCTATCTCTAAAAAAAAAAATGAGTGGTAAAAATATAATTAACGAAAAATTTTAAAGGAGATCATTAAATCTTTTCAGCAAAACTAAAATTCAAAGTTTATCTGGAATTAAATCTAAAAGAATGAGTAATTTTACAGCTGCTAAAAAATCAATAATTCATGATGATTAAGTTAGTAAAAATTTTTTTATGAAGAAAACTATAAAACACAACAAAATTGAACCATGGTTTAAATGGTTAATGAGAGAAATTAATTCTTATGAGGCTTTTCAGGATTTTGCCTCAGGTAAAAATCCTGAGGATGTTGCAGAGGATTTTATTTCTAACAAGAGTAATGTTATTTCAGAAGTTTTCGAGAATTTTGATGAAGAAGATAAAAATACACTTAATCAGTTTCTTAAATTAACTGAATACGAATGGCATATTTTTAGAATTCTTGAAAAAAAAATTGCATTAAGAAACAATGTGAGATTTGTAGATTTTAAAAAAAAATAATGAGTAAATAACTATAGAAGCCTATTTTTACCATTACCTGTCTGGCCAAAGCCTAACCATATGAACCATAAGATCCATCCCAAGATAGGTATTAAATTAATAAAAATCCATTTCCAATCTTTCCCAAAATCTCTGACTCTTCTTATATCGATAGCTATTTGAGGGATGATACAAACTAATCCATAAGCATTGAAACCAAACGTTTTTAAAAATATTGGGATAGTTAGGATGGAAATTATAAGATTCGCTAATTGAACCCACCACCATTCTGATCGAGATGTGAATCCTTTAAAATCTGTAGCTTTAATCCAAAACTCTCTATATGCATTGAAAAAGTCATTAAGCATAAATTAAAAATTCAAAGAATTAACGTTATCAATTTAATCTTCACTTTATTAAATAGGATCAAATAAATTCATATCATTAGAATCTTGTTTTGGAAGCTCATCTTGATTTGGTAATGAACAGAATCCGTCTTTGCAAATAATTTTTTCTTTTGCAAAACTTGAAGTTTTCGAGAATATATTTTTATTATTATTATTTGAAGAATCTTTCAGCATTTATATAAAAAAATTAAGTCCAATATTAAATTAATAACTTAATTTATTTTGAGAAGCAACAAAATTAATATTAATTATTTATTGTTTATTCACTTTTTTTGGTTTGGCAAGTCTCTCCAAAATAGAGCCATTATATATATGAATAGAGATATAGAACAAATATAAAGTAAAGAATTTAGATGCATGTTTATTTATTGATTTGTTACTTATTGATTTATTACTTAATGATTTAATTTTGAGACTGCAAACCCAGCGATCCATCCACTTGTCCAACAATGTTGAAAATTAAATCCACCTGTGATCCCATCAATATCTAAAACTTCTCCAGAAAAAAACAACCCAGGACAAATTAAGCTCTCCATACTTTTAAAATTAACTTCATTAATTTTTACTCCTCCAGAAGTAACGAATTCCTCTCCAAATGGTCCTTTTCCCGAAATTGCATATTTGTCACTCATTA
>CACJUL010000028.1 GCA_902596585.1 uncultured Prochlorococcus sp. | reverse complement strand
TGGGTTAGACAAGGGATCAAGATGATTAGACATTAATTTTTAGTTTTAATAAAGGAAAAAAACTCAATATTGGGGATATCTTTCGTTAGAGTATATAAAGCTAATTGTAATAAGTTATTTTTGATAACATGGTCAACGAAAATTTAGTTAAAGATGTAGTAAAAGAGCCTTACAAATATGGTTTCGTTACTGATATTGAAACTGAAAAAATAGAAAAGGGTTTGAATGAAGACATCATAAGATTAATTTCAAGGAAAAAAGAGGAGCCAAAATATCTTCTTGATTTTAGATTAAAAGCCTTTAAAAAATGGCAAAAAATGAAAGAGCCTGATTGGGCGGGATTAGGATATAAACAAATTGATTATCAAGATATAATATATTATTCTGCACCTAAGCAAAAAGAGAAAATTTCTAGTTTAGATGAAGTTGATCCTAAACTTCTTGAGACTTTTGACAAATTGGGAATACCCCTTACGGAGCAAAAAAAACTCACAAATGTAGCAGTAGATGCTGTTTTTGATAGCGTTTCTATAGCCACAACTTTTAGAGAAGAGCTTGCTGAACATGGAGTTATTTTCTGCTCAATAAGTGAAGCAGTAAAAAATCACTCAGATTTGATTGAAAGATATTTAGGTACAGTAGTTCCAGCTAGTGATAATTATTTTGCAGCACTAAATTCTGCTGTTTTTAGTGATGGTTCTTTTGTTTATATCCCAAAAGGGGTTACATGTCCCATGGACCTTTCTTCCTATTTCAGAATTAATAGTGGAGATTCTGGACAATTTGAGAGAACACTTATCATTGCTGAAGAATCAAGTTCTGTAAGTTATCTAGAAGGTTGTACAGCGCCAATGTTTGACACAAATACCCTACATGCTGCCGTTGTGGAACTAATAGCTTTAGATAATGCGTCAATAAAATATTCAACAGTGCAAAATTGGTATGCCGGGGATGAAGAAGGTGTTGGGGGGATTTTTAATTTTGTCACCAAAAGAGGAAAATGTTTAGGTAAAAGAAGTAAAATTAGTTGGTCTCAAGTTGAAACAGGGTCTGCAATTACGTGGAAATATCCTAGTTGTCTCCTTTTAGGGGAAGAGTCTGTAGGTGAATTTTATTCAGTAGCACTCACCAATAATCTTCAGCAAGCAGATACCGGAACAAAAATGATCCATATTGGTCCCAAAACCAAGTCAACTATTGTAAGCAAAGGTATCAGCGCAGGTAATTCAATAAATAGCTATAGAGGCCTTGTCAAAATGGGGACAAAAGCTACAGGATCAAGGAATTACAGTCAATGTGATTCAATGTTAATAGGGGATCAAGCTTCTGCAAATACATTCCCTTACATCAAATCTCAACAACCAAATTCTGAAATTGAGCATGAAGCAAGCACATGTAGAATCTCTGAAGATCAACTTTTTTATCTCCAAAGCAGAGGGATAGAATTTGAGGAGGCAATTTCTATGATGGTCAGTGGTTTCTGCAGAGATGTATTTAATCAATTACCCATGGAATTTGCTGCTGAAGCAGATAAGCTCCTGGCACTTAAACTCGAGGGATCAGTAGGTTAATTAATCAACTTCTAAACTGAAATGCAAAGTCAAATGAAAGAATCAGATCCAATATTAGAAGTTAATAATCTGTTTGCATCTACTAATAATCTTCCAATTTTGAAGGGGGTATCACTTACCATTTATCCCGGAGAAATCCATGCCATTATGGGAAGAAATGGCTGTGGTAAAAGTACTCTTTCGAAAATCATTGCAGGGCACCCCTCTTATAATATTACAAATGGTTATATAAAATTTTCAGGTGAAAATATCAACTCTCTGGAACCTGAAGAAAGATCTCAATCAGGAATTTTCCTTGGTTTCCAATATCCAATAGAAATTCCAGGTGTTAGCAATCTTGAATTTCTTAGAGTTTCAACTAATGCTAGAAGAAAATTTCTCAACAAGGAAGAATTAGACACTTTTGATTTTGAGGAATTAGTTAAAGAAAAGTTAGAACTTGTGAAAATGGATCAGGCATTCCTATCAAGGAGTGTAAATCAGGGATTTTCTGGAGGTGAAAAGAAAAGAAATGAAATTCTACAAATGGCTTTACTTGAACCCAAGATAGCAATATTAGATGAGACCGATTCTGGTCTAGATATTGATGCTCTTAGAATAGTCGCATCAGGAATTAAAAAAATATCTAATGCACAAACTGGAATTATATTAATTACTCACTACCAAAGATTACTAGATGAAATTGAACCAAATTATGTCCATGTCATGGCAGACGGACAAATTATAAAAACCGGTGGGAGTGATCTTGCACTAGAACTTGAAAAAAAAGGTTATGAATGGACTGATAACTTTGTAAAAGAGACTTAAATCAATGGAAATTATTGAAAAAATAACAACCAACAAATTAGTTGAAAATCAAACAGAAATACAAAAAATCTGTCTTCATAAATTAAAATTAAGTCCCCTTCCTAATCCTAAAAGTGAAATATGGAGACTTTCAAATAAATCAAAGTTTTCAAACTTTTTAGACTACTCTGTTAATGAAGAAAATCTGAAATTTGATACACCCTATCCAAAAAATTCTCAAAGTACTATTAGATTAATAATTGGTGAGAATTGCCAAATTAAACTAATTGAGGAAAATTATTCAATTCATCAATTGAGTGAAGATGAATTAGATAAATATATCAAAGAACAAATATCCGTTTTTGATCAAAACGAAAATTGGAGTGACCTGTTAAATCTGTCTTTAAGTTGTAAAAAGAATATTTTGGGATTAAAAATAAATGGATCAAAAATCCCTCCTATTGAAATCTTTAGTCATTCATCAAGTAACTCTTTTAACGCAAAAACACTAGTAATATTTTTAGAAAAGAATTGTGATATTGAATTATTACAAGTAAATCTTGGCAAAAAAGACTCTTCATTATCTCAATCAACATTCTGTGTTTTAGATGAAAATAGTTCTCTAAATCATGGTGTTGTTTCTTACGGTGAAACCGGATCAAATTTATTAAATTCTCTCAATGTAATTCAACAAAAAAACAGCGAATACAACTTGGGATCTTTACATTTCAAATTTAATTATGCAAGATTTGAAATTAATATTAAGCAATCTGAAGGAAATGCTAAAACCAATATCAAAGGTATTCAAATTACAAAAAAAGATGAACAAATTTCTACTTATACAAAAATAGATTTTAATGGCCCAAATGGATTTCTTGATCAAATCAACAAATCACTTGCTGACGATAAATCACATGCAATATTTGAAGGTTCAATAATAGTTCCGAAAATTGCTCAGAAAACTGATGCTTCCCAATTAAGCAGAAATTTACTTTTATCAAATCTCGCACAAATAGATACCAAACCTCAATTAGAAATAATTGCTGATGATGTCAAATGCAAACATGGAGCTACAATTTCGCAACTAAATGAAGAAGAACTTTTTTACATGCGAACAAGAGGGATCACATTAGCAGAAGCAAGTAAACTACAATTAAGTTCTTACTTTCAAGAAGTAATTTCATTTATTCCCGTTTCAAAAGATAGATGGGATTTGCTTGATAAACTTTTAAATGAGAATTAATGGAAACGATTCAAAATTTTCCTGAAATAACTAAGAAAGACTTTCCTCTTTTAAATAAGAACTTAAAAAGTAATGAGCAAATCATTTATTTAGATCATGCTGCAACAACTCAAAAACCAATACAAGTTTTAAAAAAAATTGACAATTACTATAGAAACTTTAATGCAAATGTACACAGAGGTGCACATCAATTAAGTGCAAAGGCAACAGAAGAATTTGAAAATGCAAGATATTTAATCAGCAAATATATAAAAGCGAATTCAACAAAAGAAATTATCTTCACAAGAAATGCTACCGAAGCAATCAATCTAGCGGCTAGATCATGGGGAGAATATACATTAAAAGAAAACGATGAAATTCTCCTATCAATAATGGAGCATCATAGCAATATTGTTCCATGGCAAATGATTGCAGGAAAAAATAAATGCAAATTAAAATTTATAGGTATAGATAAAAATGGGAAATTAGATATAGACGATTTTAAATCAAAACTAACATCTAGAACTAAGCTTGTTAGCCTAGTACATGTCAGTAATACTCTAGGTTGCTGTAATCCAATCAAAGAGATAACTAAATTAGCTAAACAAAAAGGTTCTTTAGTTTTAATAGATGCGTGTCAAAGTTTGGCGCATCAAAAACTAGATGTAATTGATCTTGATATAGATTTCTTAGCGGGATCAGGACATAAACTTTGCGGTCCTACAGGTGTTGGCTTCCTATGGTCAAGACAAGAAATCCTAGAAAAGATTCCTCCTCTCTTTGGAGGCGGCGAAATGATTCAAGATGTTTTTGAAGAGACAAGTACCTGGGCAGAGCTACCTCATAAATTTGAAGCTGGAACTCCAGCCATTGCAGAAGCAATAGGTCTTGCAGAAGCAATTAATTATATAAATACTATTGGATTAGATGAAATTCATGAATATGAAAAGACTATTACTAAATATTTATTTGAAAAATTAAATCAAATAGAAAATATTGAAATTATAGGTCCATCGCCGGAGATAGATCCAGACAGAGCATCACTAGCGACCTTTTATATTAAAAATATACATTCAAACGATATTGCAGAAATTCTTGATTCAAAAGGCATTTGTATCAGAAGTGGGCATCATTGCTGTCAACCTCTTCATAGATACATTGGAATAAAATCAACAGCAAGAGTTAGCATGAATTTCACAACCAATAAGGAAGAAATTGATATTTTTATAGAAAAATTAAAAGATACTATTGATTTTCTAACAATCAATTCTTAAATATTCAAAGCATTTTTTAAAAAATGCTGAGATTTTTGCATTACTACTTCTTTAGTTTCTATATTTCTAAACCCATGCCCTTCATTTTCAAAAAAAATAACCTCCGAAAATTTATTATTCTCAATCAAAATTTCTTGAATTTTTAAAGTTTGTTTATACGAAATAACTGTATCTTTTTTGCCGTGAAACAATAAGATAGGTTTTTTTATTTTGTTAATATGATTTATTGGCGATCTATTTATATAGTCATCATGATTTTTTTCATAATTTCCTACCAAAGAATTTAAATAATCTTTTTCAAACCTATGAGTGTTGTAATGCATATCCTTTAAATCAATAACAGGATATTTACAAATTGCAACTGTAAAAATAGACCCAAATAATAAACAATTAAGAGCAGTTAAGCCTCCAGCACTATTACCAGAAATTACTACTTTATCGCTATCAACTAGATTTGATTTGATTAATTCAAGAGCTAGTGCTTTACAATCATAAGAATCAACAATACCCCACTTATAATTCAACCTCTCTCTATATACTTTACCAAATCCTGATGACCCGCCATAATTAACTTCAGCAACAAAAAATCCCTTCGAGGTCCAATATTGAACTTCAGAATTATATGATCCATCAAAAAATGAAGTTGGTCCGCTGTGAGCTCTAACAAGGAGCGGTGGCTTGCTAAAATTTTCGAAAAGTGGTTTATAAAGAAAAGAATGAGTTAATTGATCTTCAAAACCTTTAAACCAAAATGTTTCAGGTTTAGAACAATCTTTTATATGATCAATATGTATCTGCTCCGAAAAATTTGATAAAACTTTTTCGGCAAAATCAATTTCAAGTACAATTCCCAAAAAATCAGATCCATAACCTTTTAAAAGAACTTTATTCTGAAAAGCACCGAAATCACTTATTGCGGTAAAAGGAGTAGAAAATTCTTTTACTAATATAAGGTCTTTATATTGTTCAATTATTAAACTATCTGCTTTTTTTCCTATACAAAAAAAGTTTTTTAAATTACCCGAAAACAATTTTGTTCCAGAGACCCATTGCGGTACTCCATATTCAATCAAATTTCTCTCTACTCTTTTCTTAATAAAAATATTCTCAATATCATTAATATCTAAAAACAATAAGTTCCACCATCCAGAACTATCTTCAGAACATACTAAAAGTGTTTCACTTATCCAAAAAGGTTGGAAAAAAGAAACATTTTTTTTGGCATTGATTAACTTATTTGAGAATTTTTTTATTTTCTTTATCTCTCCATTAGAGTCTATTTGAGCAAAATACAGATCATTTTTCTCCCAGGGCATATATGGAGAATCCCACTCGACCCATGAAAGTAAATTAGCAGAAGTATTAGAAGATAATTCTCCAGCAAAATTTTTAAATTTTTTTATTAGGCGAATATCTTGTTTAGTTTTTTTTAAGTTTAAAGAAAATAAATAATCTCTGTTATTTATTTCACAAATACTATACAAAAAATCATTTTGAGAAATAACAAATGAAGAATCGAAATTTCCATCAATTGATTTAGTTAGTTGTCTAGGTTCTTGAACTGAATCAAGACATTTATTTTGGCTATTACTATATGATGATAACTTTTTAAAAATTTGAAACCATACTGCATTGGTAATCTGATCTATCCATATCAAATAAAAATTATTTTTAAAATTTAGACATTTATAAGATTTACCACCATATCCATGAAAGGTATTTTTAATATTATATTTTTTATATGTTAATTTCTGCGGAATCGCTTCTTTTTCATTAAATGGTCTTGCAAAAATTGCATTTTCATTATGACCTTCACCAACAACATCAATCCAAAAAATAATATCTCTAATAATAGTTAATTCCTTAAACGATTTTTTTTTAGATATAGTTTTCCTAACTTTTAACTTATCATCGTTACTCATTAAAAAAAAATATAAAGAAAGTAAATTAAAGTGCTAATATTTTTATAGCTAAAAAATTTAGTAAAAACTTTTTTAAACGTGGCAAACCATTTTTCACAACTTGCAAAAAAGTCAAGAACAAATGGAAACGCAGAAAAAATTGCAAAAGAACAGACAGGTAAGCCATCTCTAGACATTTATAAACTTGGTGATGATGTATTAAGAAAAAATTCCAAAAGAATAACTAAGGTTGACGAATCGATTAGAAAACTTGCTAGAGAAATGCTTCAAAGCATGTATGCAGCTAAAGGAATTGGACTTGCCGCACCTCAAATTGGTATCAATAAAGAGCTTCTTGTCATAGATGTAAATTTTGAAGATTCAGCAGCAGAACCTTTGATATTAATCAATCCAGAAATCACAGATTTTGGAACAACCCTTAATTCATACGAAGAAGGCTGCTTGAGTATACCTGGTATCTATTTGAATGTCGTGAGACCATCAACTATAAAATTAAAATTTAGAGATGAAATGGGGAGACCACGTAAAATGAAAGCAGATGGACTTCTAGCAAGATGTATTCAGCACGAAATGGATCACTTAAACGGAATATTATTTGTCGATAGAGTTACATCAAAAGAAGATTTGAACAAAGAACTTTTAAAAGAAGGGTTTAACAAAAAAGACGTTATTTCTATCAATTAACTCAATGACTGAAACTACAATATTTCAAAAAATAATTAATGGAGAAATACCCTGCGATAAGCTTTATGAAGATGAGTTTTGTATTGCGTTTAATGATATCCAGGCGCAAGCTCCAGTACATTTTTTAGTGATTCCTAAAAACCCAATTATAAGTTTATTAGAGTGTAATGAAGAAGATTCAAATTTATTAGGGCATTTACTTTTTGTTGGTAGCAAAATAGCTAAATTAAAAAATTTAACTAATTGGAGGACAGTAATTAATACTGGAGCAGAATCTGGACAAACAGTTTTTCATTTACATATTCATTTTTTATCTGGAAGAAAAATGAATTGGCCCCCAGGTTAAAACTCTCGAAAGAAATGTTTATGGGTTATAAATAAGTAAAAACAAAATGAATACCCCAGATTCCTTAAATTCAGAATCCAAAAATTTATTTAACATAATTTCAAAAAATTGGGCTGAACTAGATGATTCACTCAAAACTAAGTTAAAAAAAATTTGGAGCGTTTTAACTTATAAATGGCAATTACAAATTTTATTTAATTTACCTTTTCTACTATGGTGGGCTTTAGATAAATATTTGCCAAATGTTCATGAATTTGATGCAAAAATCTTGAATTACTTAAATTTACCTGACTGGGCACTTTCATTTATTGGCTTTGGTCAATAGACTGCCTAAAGTTATAATTTATTTTATAAAGACTTGTCGAGTAATGAATAAAGCAGTTAAAAATAAATCCAAAATAATTTACCAATTACAAAAATTAAGGAAGTTATCTCAGCCATTTTTCCTTCCCATAGATCAATGCAATGGATTTCAATTCATATGGCTTTTGATTTCTCTTTTATTTTGTGTTGGTGGAGTAGTGCTTGTAGGTCTTACAGGAATAATCAGTTTTTTTGAAAGCTTTCAACCAATTTTTCTTGAAAAGTATTTCGGAGGTGTAGTAAGTACTATCAATTCAATTTGGGCTGGTAGCTGGGGCTTGCTTTTCTCTGCCTTATTTCTAATTGGATCGGGAAGTTTTTTTAGTTTAAGACGTCAATTAAAAAACCGCAGATGGTTACATTGGTTATTCCTTGCGATAATTGTATTAATGCTTTTAGCTGTAAACGGAATAAATGCAGGTATTGGATTTATAGCAAGAGATTTAACAAATGCTTTGGTAGAAAAACAAGAAGATGGATTTTATCGGATTTTGGGGATCTACGCTTGTTGTTTTGCGGTAGCTTTACCAATACGTGTTTCCCAAATATTTTTTACTTATAAGCTAGGAATAATTTGGAGAGAATGGCTTTCAAAAAGTTTAGTCAAAGATTATATGACTAATAAAGCTTATTACCAATTAAATCCTAATGATGAAGATCAAACTGATGTTGATAATCCCGATCAAAGGATTACAGATGATACCAGAGCTTTTACCGGGCAAAGTCTGTCTTTTACATTAGGTATTTTTGATGCACTACTAACATTTTCACTTAATATTCTTATTTTGTGGAGTATAAGTACAACACTTACTTTTTCTTTATTTGGTTACGCTGCATTTGCAACTTCTATCCTTTTAATTGCTGGTAAAAATCTTGTAAAGATAGACTTCGATCAACTTAGATACGAAGCAGATTTTCGATATGGTTTAGTACACATTAGAGATAATGCTGAATCAATAGCCTTTTACTCTGGAGAAAAACCTGAGCGAAGTGAAACTGAAAGGCGATTAGGAGAAGTGGTGCGAAATTTTAATTTACTAATTATATGGAGAGTAATAATTGACGTGATGAGAAGATCCATTAATTATGCTGGAAATTTCTTTCCATATTTAATAATGGCAATCCCCTACTTTAAAGGTGATATTGATTATGGGCGCTTTATTCAAGCAAGCTTTGCATTTGGAATGGTAGAAGGTTCGCTATTTTTCATTGTTAATCAAATAGAAGAACTTGCAAAATTTACAGCTGGAATTGGTAGATTAGAAGGCTTCCAATCAAAAGTCGAATCAATTAGTCAAAGTAGTCCTACAAGCAATCTAAACGTTATTTCAGATTATCCCTCAATCCTCATTAATAATGCTGACCTTTGCCCACCAGGATCAAATAAAACAATAATTAAAAATTTAAATTTGAGCATCGACAATAATCAATCCCTTTTAGTTGTAGGACCCTCTGGATGTGGAAAAACATCTTTACTAAGAATGATTAGTGGTTTATGGGAACCCGATCATGGAGTAATTAAAAAACCAAAAATCGGGGAATTATTATTCATACCTCAAAAACCTTACATGTTACTAGGTTCTTTAAGGGAACAATTATGCTATCCCACAGAAGTTGAGAAATTTAGTGATGAACATCTTACTTCTGTACTTCATGAAGTAAATTTAAAAACCTTAGTAGATCGTTATCCTAATCTTGATATCAAACAAGATTGGCCAAGAATTCTTTCTCTAGGCGAGCAACAAAGATTAGCTTTTGCAAGACTCTTATTAAATTCTCCAAGATTTGCAGTGCTTGATGAGGCAACAAGTGCTTTAGATATTGACACTGAAAAAAAACTTTATAGTTTACTAAAGAAAAGAGAACTTTCTCTAATTAGTGTTGGTCATAGACCTAGCCTAAAAGATTTTCATGAAAATATTTTGGAGTTAAATGGAAAAGGAGAATGGAAATTATTGACTTCTGATAAGTATAATTTTAAGGATTAGAAAAAAAAATGAATTCTAAAAAAGAAAAAACTAACCCAGAAGCCACTAATTTAGAGAATGAGAGTTCTGTAGAAAAGAAAAAAGATACAAATTACAGCATCGCACAAACAGGAGATAAGAAATTAGATGAAAAAACAAGACATATCGAGGATAATTATAAATTTGGGTGGAGCAGTTACTCTGAAATAACTAATGGTAGATTTGCAATGATCGGATTCCTAGCAATAATTCTTATTGAATTATTTAGTCAACAATCGTTTTTAAAATGGGCAGGAATCTTATAATTAATCATCAAATCTAGAACTATTATCTCTAGGTTTCTTTTTGTTTGTTCCTACTGTATATCTACCATTTTGATTTTTCGAACTTGATGATCTAGCTGAAGAGCTTGCTCTTCTAGTCTCACGAGGTTTTTTTACTTGATTAGCATCTTTAAATGAGGCATCTTCTACTGGACTTGTTGAAGTTTGCTGCCTAATAGGAGATCTTGCAGGTTTCTTTCTTGATGGAGAAGAATCATCAGAAGTAGACATAACATCTTGTCTAGAAACTGTCCTATTCATTCTGGGTCTTGATCCTGTTTTAACTTCATTGCGAGATAAGTTTCGTCTGTCACCAAAATTATTTCTTTCTGATTGATTTCTAGTTCTATCTTCAGTAGTCTGTCTTCTTCTTATAGGTTCCTCATTTTCAAACTGATTTTCTCTTGTAGATGGCCTATTTCTACTTGCAGCCGCAGAGGGTATGGCTCTTGAAACATTCCTCCTACGAGATCTACCCTCCCTATATTCTTCGTCAAATTCATCTTCCTGAGGTTTAAATCTTCTTGATGACCTTTCAGCTTCATCAAATCTATCGTAATCATCATTAAATCTACCTCTAGAATTTCTGGGCAAATCAGAAATAGGATCATCTTCAAAATAAGATGACCTTCTAGCTTGGTCAGTAGCAACTCCCCTCAATCGCACACTTTCATATGCAAAAAAAACTGTGGTTCCTGCTAGCAAAAACTGACCAAACTGAAGAATAGGATCTAACCTCCAGCCTTGAAAAAATAATATTCCTCCGCACAAAAGACCTATTGCTGCGAAAAAAACATCATAATCTCTTGCTAATGCTGGTTTAAAAGACCTTAAGAAATAGAGCCCTCCTCCACATACCGCGAGAACTATACCAACAATACTTGCCCAATTGAGACTAGCATTGACCACATTCTTACTCCAAAATTTATTTTTTAAGGGTATTTTAATTGCCCTTTATATATAGTGTACTTAAAACTTCTACAAAAACTAGCGTCTTCCCGTAGAAGTACGATCGAGAGAATCTTTCTGACTAACAAAAATCAAAAATGCAGAAGCTGGAATAACGATAAGTAAAGCTGCCGCAATAAAACTACCTATCATTCCTACTGCGGAATTATTTGCAACTTCAGCTGAAAAATCTGCAGCTAATAATAAATTTGAGATTTGAAACACGTTTAAATATTAAATTCTCAATTTATAATACGAATTAAATACGTTTCAAGGGGTTATTTATTAAGATGAGTTAAATAATTGTGATTTCCTTGCTTTTAAAATCTCTCCAAATTTTAGATATTAGTTTAGGAATTTCCCTGTCATATCTGACTATTGTTTTTTTAATAAGATTAATTCTTACTTGGTATCCAAAAATTGATTTAAGTAAAGGTTTATGGTTGTTAATTTCAATACCATCAAGCTCTATTCTTAATTTAACAAGAAAATTAATTCCCCCTATTGGAGGAGTTGATGTTGGCCCAGTAATTTGGATTGGAGTTATAAGCTTTATAAGAGAGATTTTAGTCGGTCAACAAGGGCTTATAAAACTTGCGTTGTACACACAAACTTCCTAGAAATTATTTCATTATTGCTTAGTATTTTGGCAATAATTCTTCTTCTACATATTTAGTATGAATTTTACCTTCCTTGAATTTTGCTTTATTTAATAAAGTTAGATGAAAGTTAATTGTCGTGGGAATACCGGTTACTGCACATTCATTTAAGGCCCTATTCATACGTTTAATTGCAGTATTACGATCTTTTCCCCAAACAATTAATTTACCAATTAAAGAGTCATAGAATGGAGGTATTTCATAACCGGTATAAACATGACTATCCACTCTCACACCAGGACCCCCAGGAGGAAGCCACCCAGTTATTTTTCCAGGTGATGGTCGGAAATTATGAGAAGGATCTTCAGCATTGATTCTACATTCAATAGCATGACCGTTTAAATGGATATCATCCTGATCAAATTCCAAGTTTGTTCCGCTTGCGATCTTAATTTGCTCAGCTATTAAATCAACTCCCGTAACCATTTCAGTAACAGGATGTTCAACTTGAATCCTAGTATTCATTTCCATGAAATAAAAATTATCATCATCATCAACTAAAAATTCAACTGTACCAGCACCTTCATAACCAATACTTTTTGCAGCAGCAATAGCTGCATTCCCCATTTCTTTTCTTAGTTCAGCGTGAATTGCAGGACTAGGAGACTCTTCTAATAATTTCTGATGTCTTCTTTGAACTGAACAATCTCGCTCTCCTAAATGAACAACATTACCCGACCTATCTGCCAAAATTTGAATCTCTACGTGTCTTGGCTTCTTTATGAATTTCTCCATATACAGACCATCATTACCAAAGGCCGCTTCTGCTTCACCCTGAGCTGCTTTAAACATTTTTTCAAGATTATCAGAATTTTCAACCAACCTCATACCTCTTCCACCTCCTCCAGCAGTCGCTTTGATAATTACCGGATAGCCTATATCATCTGCCAATTTATAAGCCTCATTTACATTTGATAACAACCCTTTACTACCAGGCACTGTTGGAACTCCTACTGCTTCCATAGTTTTTTTAGCTGTAGATTTGTCTCCCATAGATCTAATAGCTTTAGGAGATGGTCCAATAAAAACTATACCGTGATCATTACACATCTCAGCAAATTTATCATTTTCAGCAAGAAATCCATAACCAGGATGAATGGCATCAACTCCTCTCGATGTAGCAGCTGCCAGTATATTTGGAATATTTAAATAACTCTTATTACTTAACGAATCTCCAACACAAACTGCTTCATCAGCAAGCTGAACGTGTAACGCTTTTTTATCTACAGTGCTGAAAACTGCTACTGTCGCAATACCTAGCTCTCTACAACTCCTGACAATTCGTAAAGCTATTTCTCCACGA
>CACJUL010000027.1 GCA_902596585.1 uncultured Prochlorococcus sp. | reverse complement strand
TAAAATAAAAGGTTTGCACTTTACATAACCACTGCTTTGCTTAAGTAGATTTAGAGTGCATTTCTATAATGGCAATTTAATAAATTTTTCGTGAATCCTATTAAAATATTCTTATTCTTATATTTTAAATTTCATAATCAAAATTTCAATAAATGAAAAAATGTGATTTATGTAATAAGCCAGATAAAGTTCATTTCAGGGTTAAATCTATAATTCATACCAAATGGATTTTTTGTTGCAAAAAATGTTGGAGTATTATCTCAAAACATAGTAATTATTCTTATGGTGGCACAAGAAAATCAAAATAATTAATTTGATTTATAAAAATAATTTTTAATTTTTCTTTCTTAATTCAGGGAAGCATTTTGCAATATGAATTAATTCATAAATCTCTGTATTATCATATTTTTTATTAGGAATTCCACTCCCTAAATCTATTCCCAAAGCTTTCATCTTCTTTAAAATTAATGCCTTTCTCTCTGTACTAGACATAGACTTGAATTTTTTTCTTAGTTCTTCTTTATTCACAAGATCTTTACACTATTAATTTATTGTAAGGTTAATAATTCAGCGGCTCATTATATAAGTTAGGAAGCCAGTGAATGTTAGTAATTTAAATCCAATAAAGAAAGGCAAATATTTTTTTACTTTTTTACCAATAGGTAATAACTTGTTTAACGAATTCACTATAGTTGTTTGCATTACAGTTTTATAATTTTGCTTATCCTAGCGGATTTATTTTAAATTTAACTTGGTCGAAATTTGTTAATTTGAGACAGAATATCTATCCTTTAGAGGTTAATTATCTTTTTTTTATTTAGTAGTTTAATTCTCAGGTAAAAACATAAACTTTAGAAAGGTTAACACCTATATCTAAAGCTAATAAGGCAATTAGTAACTTACTCATTTTTTAGTACTCGCTACTATTTTTTCGTAAAGTTCTTGTGAAATAGGTTTCATACCATTTAAAAAATCTAGTTATAAATTAGTAATTTCTAAATAAGTTTCTCGTTACAAAATATACGAATAAATAATTGTTCTAATAGATAAAAAATATATCTATCATAAGTTTTTCTTATAAAGTATCAATAAATACTCATATAAATTTCTTCAATGAATGTCAAAACTCTTCAGAAAAATTTCATTTCAAATAGATAGTTCCTCTATAAGTAAGCTTTGTTATCTTTTCTTCTTGTTTTCTACAATATACAAATGATTTTCCATTGAAATACATGTTAACCATGATGCAGCTCCTAAACATGCTCAAGTCCCCGTCCTATGGCTTGAGTCGTACTGCGGTCTATCAGATGGTAGATCGGACGATTTTGTAGCACTTACTACATACTCTTTTTATAGTATTTATACTTATTTGTCAACACCTAGATAAAGATAAACTGTAATTTAAGCTTGAATTCTTTTCTCATAAACTCCTTAAACAGAATAAAGAACATATAACTACGTGTAACTCCTGTTAATACTGAAATAGATGCTAAAAGAACACAAATAAAGCAATGTGGAAATCCCATTATTTATTTTCTAATATAAATTTCAATTGGGTCTCTGCGCCGAGAATATCAATTCTTCTCTTAAGTAATTTAAAGAATTTAATTATCTTTTTCACAATAAACCTTTACAAACAAAGATAATCTTATTATTCCAAGATTAAATATATCAATGAGCAAAAATACCGAATCTATTGATATAACTAGATTTTTGTAGCATTATTATACAATAACCAATGCTTATATATTTTTAGGTAGCTCTATCCAGAATAAGAGTTAGATTTTTAAATAGATTACTAATTTATCTATCTTTGCATTATTCAGAGTAGAATTTTGATGGTGTTTCTTTGGAAGAGTTTCACCAAGAGGTGCAATTTTTTTTGCACCTTTTTACCTAAAGTAATTGTTTGATCGGCTAATGAATATTACACCTCATCTATTAATTGATGCTGTAATACTTAGTTTTGCTTTAACAATAACCCTTGTTTTAAGAGCAAAAGGTAATGCTGCAATAAAAGAAAAAGAAAGTAAATGATTTCTAGAAGTCGATGAAGTGATTTTGAATCCTTAATTTTTTTACTAATACTGAATGAGAAAAGATAGTCGTAACAACCACAAAGCAATAATACTCGGGTAATAATACTCTATTAAATTCAAGTTAAAAGTAGGATAATAAAGGAGTAGAGATAAAGGAGGTTTTTATGAAGCTCAATACTCCATTCACCGCTCTAAGAAATGCAACTTCAGATATGTGGAGAATGCATGATTTTAATTATCAATTCCCAAAAAAAGAATTAAACAAATATTGGGATCAAGAATGTATAGCGCATCCTACGAATAATCATTGCAAAATTTATTGTGATTAATAATGAATCTTTTTAGGTATTCTTACGCTTGATTTTTATATTTAATTCGTACTAAATCTCAATTAGTAAAAAAGGAGGAAAAGTAGATGACTAATTTAAGCTTGGAGATTCTCTTTTGGACAATCTTAATTGCATATCTTGGATTAAGGTTTAATCAAACTTGGAATAACTACAAACAACAATATTAATAGGAGGACAAAATGAAATTGCAAAAGCAATTCACTGTTCCAAAAAAAGATTTTTATGATGATGATTACATCAGAAAAATGGAAGCTTTAGAAGATACTTTAAAACAAAGTTGTATAGATTATCCATCTGAGGAGGATTGTTTAGTTTGTTGCAACTAAGTATCAATAAATAATTATTTTTTGTAAATAAATTCTAATCGTATTTGTTAATTCAATAGCAGCGAGGTTGAATTATGGAATTAAAATTCTGCCCTTCAACTATTTTTAGAGAAACTCCCAAAGTAACTTTTTTTGATGCAGGCATAGAGTCAACTAATGGTTGTGATGTAGTTATGCATTCAGGAGAGGCCATATCCCCTCCAAATGAATATGAGTATGAAAAGTACTACGTTCATAATCATCAAATTGATCATAATTTAGTTATTACTGGTGAGCGGAAATTTATTTTAATAAATCCAACTTGGGATGAGCCGCATCATGTGATTTATCTAAAAAGGTCTATGGGAGCACTCGAAATTCCTATTGGAACTTATCACAGGTCAATCTCTGGAAAAGAGGGGAGCATTGTTTTAAATCAACCTATCAGAGATGAATTTTTTGATCCAAAAAAAGAATTTGTCCCTCAAAAACTTAATAAATTAAGCCTTATTAAGGCTAGAAAAAGTCCTCCAGTTTATTGGATTTGGGAAAATGATCAAATCAAAAGATTAATGTTTGATCCTTTAATTCAAAAAACTGCAATAAATTAATTTATAAAAAAGATATGCATAAGGATGAAAATTTTAAATTCAATTTAGATCAAGAAAGAAGTAATGATTTGGAATTAGTTGCTAGTAATTTAGAAGCAATTTTAAAGTCTAGTACTTATTCATTAGCTCACGAAGATATTGACTTGTTGAATACTGATGAAATGCGAGGAGTTAGGATGCTTCTTGAAATTACAAAGCCTGAACAGGTTATTGAAAAGGAAAATATTATTTCAACTGTTATTGTCTTTGGAGGAGTCCATATAACAGAAGAAATTACATCCAAAAAAAGGCTAGATGATGCAGAAAAACTTCTTTCAACTAATCCTAAATCTAAATCTTCAAAGATAAATTTCGAGAGATTAAAAAATTTGTACTCACTTTCGCATTATTATTCTGCAGCAAGAGAATTATCTAAAATAATCTCGCTGGATAGCAAAACAAAAAATCCCCATTCACATGTAATAGTTACTGGCGGCGGTCCCGGAATAATGGAAGCAGCTAATAGAGGAGCATTTGATGCTGGATGTAAATCGATTGGATTAAATATAAGTCTTCCTAATGAACAACGTCCTAATTCTTTTATTACTCCAGGATTATGTTTTAAATTTAATTATTTTGCCATGAGGAAATTTCATTTTGTTATGAGATCAGCTGCCGCAGTTTTTTTCCCTGGAGGATTTGGAACTTTAGATGAATTATTTGAATTATTAACATTAAGACAGACCGAGATGAAAAAAAATATACCGATAATTTTATTTGGTAGAAGCTACTGGGAAAAGGTAATTAATTTTCAATTCCTTTCTGAAATGGGTTTAATTGGAGAGAATGATTTATCTATTTTTCAATATGCTGATACAGCAAATGAGGCTTGGGACTTAATAAAGAATTCCAACATATAAAATGCAAGAGCATCAACAGCAGTAATAAAATTAATCTTTGGTAAATTTTGATGCTGAATATTTTATTTATGCAGCTAATATGATTTAAGTACATTAATGAAAAAATGAATTCCGCATTTACAAAAGTCTCAAATTTGAAAGTTAATAGGTTTTCTAAAATAGCAATTACTCTTGCATCATCAACTTTCTTCTTATACACATTAGGTCAAGCACCAATTTTAAAAAATTTTCTAGCAGGCGCTTTCTCTTGTTCTGGTTAAAAAAATAGTTTTCTACAGCAGATGTATAGAATCAAGACTATTACGGATTGACAGTCGATCTAAACTTAAGGGGCAATTAGCTCCTTTTTTTTTATCTTGCTATACAAATACTAAGAGATGATTTAACTTTTCCTGCTTTAACAAAATATTGTGGAATTAACTGAGCTAATCAAAGATTACGTAGCCACAGAATTATTATCAAGTATTGAACTTGATTTTCTTGAAGGAGAGTTATGGGAAACTACTCAACATATTGCTGAAATAAATACAGTTTTTAAAGCTCCAAAAAAAATATGCGAGAAATTAGATCTAGATGAAAAATCTTCTTGGCAATTATGTTGTGCAGCTGTACTTGACTCCTCAAGGCCTTTAGAGAATGGACGAAAAAGAGTTGAAGATTTTAAAGAATTAATTAAAAAATATGAAATTAACTTCATATAAAAAACAGAAGCATAGATGAAATATTTTCTTATTGCATCAATCCTTTTTTTTATACCTTTAGGCGCTTTTGCTGATGAAAGGCAAAGACAAATTGAGTACGAAGCTATAAATCTTGTTATTAAAAAATATGGAAAAGGCTTAGAAAATAGATTAAAAGGAACTAAATTAAGTCCCAATTATCGAAGTTGGTATGAGAATGATTGTTTTGTAAGTGTTGCTGCAGGTACATACCAAGATAGTAATTGGTCCTCAATGGAGTGGTTTAGCGTTAATATCTGTTCTGGTTCGGCTGAAAAAATGGAAAGTGAATGAAGGGAATTAAACGACTATTAGTTTTGCAGCATTTAGAAATAGAAGGACCTGGTCTTTTTAAAACAATTGCTGAAGAAAGAGATTTAAAAGTTGAAATTATTCGCTTGGATAAAAAAGATAATCTTCCTAAAACAAAAGAAGGTGATCTAATTTTAATTATGGGCGGACCAATGGGAGTCAAAGATATTGGAAGCGACAAATACTCATGGCTTAAGTTGGAGAGGGATTTTATAAGAAGAGAATTAGAGAATAAGAGACCTATAATCGGTGTTTGTTTAGGTGCTCAGTTGATTGCGAGTGCTGCTGGAGGAGATGTTGAAATTTTAAAATATGGATTCCCTCCAAAAGAATTACCAGAAATTGGATGGTCTCAAATTTTTATTGATAAGTCAAATAGTGACTTTAAAGCAATGTTTGAAGAACCTTTTTATGTACTGCATTGGCATGGTGATAGGATTTTATTACCTAATAAAGCTGTACTCATTGCTAGCAGTGCACGTTGCAAGGAACAGTTTTTTAGGATTGGTAATTATGCTTACGGATTACAATTTCATATAGAGACAACGCCGGCAATGATAAATAAGTGGATTAAAGAAGATAAAGGATTTGTCTTTAAAGGATTGGGATCAAATGGTCAGGAAATTTTAAGAGAAGAAAATAAAAAATATAGTGATAAGACTTGTTTAAAAAGAAAGCTTCTCATAAACAAATTGTTTGAATTATTAGAAAATTAAAAAGAAAATTTCTAATCAAATAAAAAGGGCTTAATCAAGCCCCTTAAAAATTTTAAAAAATTGTTTTGTTTAGAAAATACCTGGAACTATTTGACCTGTAAAATAGTAAGCCCCTACAAGAGCAAACATTCCAAGCATTGCAGCTTTACCGTTTAGCTTTTCAGCTTTTTCAGTCATGAATTTTTTAGCGAATTCCATAATTATTTGAAATAAATTTATATTTATAAATTAATTATTCCTAATAGGTAATTGATGTAGTATTTCATACCTAAATAACATTTTTTCTGAGATTTTTATTTTTAATTTATTTTTCATTAATAATATTAGAAATTTAAGAAAGAAACTTTTTTTACTAGATCTTTAGTTTGAATAAGAAGCAATTAAATAATTTAATAGCAAAGCACGCTATCTGCTTTTATTGATTCTTCAACTAGAACATCTGGCATAACAAACTCTGCTGTATATTCACTCAGAAGCTTCTCATCATAACCCCTAGATTTAGCAGACATTCCTGAGACAAATATGGTAATTTTTGAATTCTTTAAATTTTGAAGATGTTCGTATAAATCTCCAGTACCTTGACCAACTATTTCACCAGCTTTTTTGCAATTTAATATTTCTACTCCGTCTCCTGCCAGAAAAAGTGTTACTTTATGATCGTTTTTTTCTGCAGTAAGGGCAACCAATAAACCTAAAGTTATTTTATTTTTGGATTCTAAACCGCTGTAAATATGAACTAACACTTTATTGTCGGTAATGATAGACATTTAATCCTCCCTAAATTTTGTTTTTATATCCTAAATAAAATCTATTTTCATTAGCTGTTTTTTTATGAAACGCTTACTACTTGCATAGCTAAAAGCTAGTAATTGATTGTTGATCTACTTTAGAGAGTAAACAATCCTCTTTTTTTTGATGAGAAACAAATTTAAAAGATCAGCTTTTTTTGATATGTCTGATGACCTTTTCTATCGAATATCATTAATAGGATTTTTAGTTGTTTTTAGCTCAATGGTATTTTTCCTAACGAAATATAGAGAAAAAAAAGTTAATAATATAAGCCAGATTTCCATAACTGAACAAATTTAATTTTTAAAGCAGTAATGCAAAGATTTATAATTTCACCGTTATTTGCTTTATCTAGGTTTTTTATAAATATTTACGGAATATTTTTAAAGTTTTTTCTTCAATTAAATGGTGGTTATTGGTCAAGAATTGGTTTAGCCGAAAATATTACAGAGGAAAGAATAAAAAAAAGAAGATTTTATATCCTGCCTTTTTATATTCTTCTAGCTTTATTGTTTGGATTACTATCTGCTCTATATTGGTATTTTGTTATTCTCCATGTGCCACTTTCAATAGAAAGATATTTAAGTCCATTGAATAACAATATTGCTTTAATAATTGCTTTTGCTACTTTCTTTGGTTGGCTTTATATTCTTTGTAAAACAAACAAATAAAATGCTTACTGAGAGATGATGTGGTCCGCGGATTAAAGATTTAATTAATCATGATTAAATCATTCTTAAGGATTCATGCAAAATATTTATGACCGATTACTTTATATTTACGACAGCTCTGGTGATCGACTCGACCAAGGTTGACCAACTAGATCTTCACTAAGCCATGGTCTGCAACACCAAGGTAAATTAACTTATCTAACCTTTACGGTAAGAGAGTTAAATGATCAGAAATTAATCTTTCGGGATTAATTCTGAACTATCTTAAAAATAAAGTCGTTTGTAAAGCATGAAGAAGTGAGTAATCACTTTTACATTCAAAACTAATTTCTAAGAAAATTCTTAATCTGATTATTAAATAGATCTCCTTACTGTCGTCACCATTTAAAAAGACCTGTAAAAGGGTCTTTTTTTGTCTTAAATTTTATTTATTTACTGTTAATCCACAAATAATTAAATATTTTTATCTTGCTCTTTCGAGATCAGTTAATGCTTTTTCAAAAGTAAAAAAGAAAGTACAAATACTATTCAATGCAACCAACAAAAGAACTACTGATCTTCCATGTTGATTTAATTGAAGTGATCTTTGAGTCATACTTTTAGTAATCTTCATTGTAATCGGATGGACTACCAGTTAAAGAACAAACAACTGATTCCTCTTTTTTCATTTCTTTTATTTCCATTATTGGTCTGCCCATTTTCTTAAGAACATCTATATCTTCTTTAGTCTGACAGCGAGCAATTATGTTTCCTTTTTGATCAAAGCAACTGTAGTAAGTCATTTTATTAAATGCAATTTAAAGTTCATGGTTGATTTCAGTTGCAGCGACGCAACCAACTCATGACAACCATATTTCTAATTTAGGTCAGACATAGATTTAAATGGCTAAAAAAACATACCTCTTTCCGTACCTAAATGTTCCTCAAACCGCACACATTAGATACGCAGTGTTTTAGTCAAATCAATTAGAACAAAGAGGTAGTTAAACGAATATACAAAGGAGAATTTATGAGTGGAGATTTTGAGACACTTGAAATTAATCAACCAAAAATTACATATCTAAAACCAGAAGACAAAAAAGAATGGTTAGACAAATTAATTAATAATATTGAGGAAATGAAGAACAATATATCAAAAGATTCTTAGAAATTTAAGAAAGAAACTTTTTATTAGTACTTTTGTTTAAATTAAAAGCAATTCAAAAAAGATCTGAATTTTGTATTTAAGGTAACCGCTTTTTTGTGAGCATTATTCAGAATAAGAGTCCGACATTTTTTTTATGCAAAAAAATTTAGATGAAAATTCTTATGAAAAAAGAATTGAAAATATAGAAAAAGGAAAATCTTATTTAAAAAGTAATGGATTTTTTAAATCAAAATCTAATCTATTCGAAGACATACAAAGATTTATCTATAAAAGGTAATTAAAAAAATATTTTTTACTTTTGATTAATTAAATCTCTCCATAAGCAAGCCATCACATAAAAGAAAGAAAGACTTGAAAAGGTAAAAAGAAAAAAAGAATGGGTCAATTTTCTATAACTAAATTAGACCAAATAATCCTGCAGTAAAACCAACAGCCGAAAAGAATGTGAACTCAATCAAATCTCTTGGGGCAGAGTTCATAAATAAACCGATTTGAGTCATGATTTTATGACTTGAGAGAATTTTTTAAATCAAACTTTTCAGCTTTTTCAATTTGACACTCAGTATCATCTTCAGCACATTTGATTTCAGCTTTTTTGTTCATGTGGCTACTACAACCGCCTGCTATAACTGGTAAACCAGTCGTAGCCGTAAAACCAGTTAAACATGCAAAAGCTATATAAGGAAAAAGTCTTTTCATTTAATTGTTACTTTATGTAAACTTATTATGTTACATAAAAAGCTCAAGTGTGAGTAGCTGATAATTCGCGTGCACCCTATACCAATCATCTAAAGTGATTTAGCAAACATATGAGTTTAATATTTATCTGAGTATTTTTACTTATATGTTGAGTTGAAGACTTTAAATAATTAATGTTTGTTTTGGGTTTATATATAAGTCATGGATAAAGAACATTTAATTGATTTAATATCTAATAGCATTATTTCTGAGATTAAAGATCTCGAAATTAATGAGGAAAAATTGATTGCAAATAATTATTTAAATAATCTGAATTTAAATCAGCTTAGAATAATTTCTAAAGAATTTATTTTGTAATTTTTATTGAATATTTATTTAAATAAATGAGATTTTCTTTACTATCATTTGAATTTTAATAAGTTAATACCTTTTAATATGAATGATTCAGAAGAATTTAAACCTAGCCTTAAACAAATAAATGAGGATATCCGACCTACATGGGAAGATATCAAAAAACAATCAGAAGTTTTAGTTAACAAACTTGGTTGCCCTAGATCATTTGTAGGAGGGATGCTTCATGCAATAGCAAGCGACTTCTCTGATATGAAAACTTTGGAATAAATGAAAAACTTATTACTTACACCACTTTTCAAACTATTCAAAAAAAGCACTTTCCTCTTATCACTAAATCAAAACTCGTGCCCTGTTTTAGATGCTGAAGACATAAAAAAGCAAGAACAGAAAGAAGCTATTGAAAGGTTGTACCCGTAAACTTTTAACAGAAATATATCAGATCATATATACGATGCAGCATGGTCCTATGCACCCCCATGCCACCCATTACTTTCCTAAATTGTGACTTTGATGGATAATAAACATATAAAAAAAATCTGATTCTAGCAAAATTCTAGCAGATAAATTCCTTTAATTCCCTTGATATGACTGAAGAAAATTTTTGGCTAATGAAAAGTGAGCCTGACGCCTACAGCATTGATACTTTAAAAAATGATGGTACAACCCTATGGGATGGGATAAGAAATTACCAAGCTCGAAATTTCATGAGAAACATGAATAAAGGAGATAAAGTTTTTTTTTATCATTCAAATTGCAAACCTCCAGGGATTGTTGGACTTATGGAGGTCATAGATCTAAATATTATTGACCCTACACAATTTGATAGAGATTCAAAATATTTTGATCCAAAATCAAAACCAGAAAATCCAAGATGGGATTGTGTAAAAGTAAAATACTTATCTAAGTCAAAAAAGATTCTAAGTTTGCCTGAATTAAAGATTTTATTTAAAGAAAATGAGTTATTAGTGGTTAAGAAAGGAAATAGGTTATCAATCCTACCTGTTCAAAATAATATTGCGAAAATCCTACTAGAAAAAATATAGTTAATTTTGGTCCTCGAAATTCATTGAAAACATATTTCCTATATAAAGTCTTGTTAAATCTCTATTTTGGAATCCTTTTTGCATTAAAAATCCTGCAATAGCAGCTTGCAGTATCCTGTATTGATCCCAGTTAGGATGTTCCTCGACAAACTTTTTCATAGCCTCTTGAAGATTTTCTTGAAGTTCACATTTGAAACTAATTACTTCATCTTTCTGATTTAAAACAATTGGATTTACCTCATAATTTAACTTTTGCATATTCAAAAAACTTAAAATTAAAATCTACAATTTCCAGTTTTCTTCAAAATTTAAAAATCGTCAACAAGTATTAAAAAGGGGTAGTCTCAAACAATAGAATGATAAGAATTAAGTCATAACAACAATTATAATAGAAACTAATTTTCAAAAAATAAATCTTACTGAAATATAAAGAATTATATAAATACAAAAGTTTTCCACATAATTAAGGTCATTAAATATTTTTTTTGAAATATTTGTGGAAAAGCTGTGAAAAATTTTTTTGAGTCCGGGGAAATATTATTCAAAATTTCCAATTTTATTTATCTTTTAATCCATTGATTCCCACATTCTTTTTATTTCATATGATAAATTTTGTGCTATTTGTATCGGCCAATACATTTCGAAAGATCTAGTCTGTTCCTGACTTTCAAAAACAAACCTTAAACTCCAGTCATTTTTTTTTCCTTTTAACTCCACATACCAAGGGATTTGTTCTAATTCTAAGGAAATATACTCCTCATCCATTAATTCATTTTTGATATCTAAAAGTTGTTCATTAACTCTTAAAAGTAAAAGATAAAGTGAATGAAATTCATTTGTTTGTAACTCAATTGCCCAATTATCAACACCAATCAAGAAGCAATATTTACCTTTTTTAAAATCTCTAAGTAATCTCCAATTTTTTTGGTCTTTTACCAAAATTAGCCAGGAAGTAAATCAGGTTGATCCTGTTCATCGCTTAGTTCAATTATTGACCTTTGAACAGGTTTAATAGTTGACTCCTCTAATAGTCCATCAAAATCATCAAAGCGTCTTTGTTTAGCTCTGAAAGCGATTTTCACTGTAGTTAAATATCTATTAGTTGATTTTCTTATTAAGCTCTCACCTCTTTTTGCAAGCTCAGTAGAATCAATTCCTATATTATTTGATATGTTCATTAAAAATTATTTTTTAATATAAGATTTATTTTACAGTGTAATTTACCAATTCAACAGATAAATTACAAAAATCACTTAATTCATTAAGAGAAATTCATATGGAAGAAAATCTATCTGGAACGCTCGCTATAGATTTAGGGAATACTAATACTGTAATAGCCTTTCAAGATCAAAAAAATATAAATTCTGTCTTAGTTGAAATACCTAATATTACATCATCTCCAGGAGTTATCCCTACTGCGATTTGGTACGAAGAAAATTCAGAAATTTGGAAAATTGGCATTAGTGCTTTAAATATGAAGAATAGCTCTAATTCGGATTCATTTTTTCATTCGAATTTTAAAAGACTAATTGGCAATCCTAATGAAAAAATTAATACAAAAAATATTTTAAATCCAAGGGAATGTGGCGAAAAATTTTTTAAATTTTTGTGGGACAACATTCCAGAAAAATATAATATCAAGAGAATTGTCTTGACAGCTCCAATCGACACATACAAAGGTTATAGAGAGTGGTTAATTAAACTTTGTAAGGAAATACCTGTAGATGAAATAGCTCTAGTTGATGAACCTACTGCGGCAAGTTTAGGGATTAATGTGCCATTTGGGTCCAGAATCATGACATTAGATATTGGAGGGAGCACAATAGATATGAATATAGTAAAAATCGAAGGAGGAGAGGGAAAAGCAAGCCCCATAGCAGAATTATTAAAATTTAAAGGAAATGATATAGGATCTAATACAAAACAAAAAATAAGGTGCGCTGAAATAATCAGTAAGATAGGCTCAAAAATTGGAGGTAAAGATATTGATCAATGGATAGTTGATTATTTTATTCCAGAAAATAAATATTCAATAAATCTTTTCAAGGCAGAAGAAATAAAATGTAAACTGAGCTCATCTGAAATAAAATACGAAACAAAATATCCAGTTAAATTTTTAATTGAAAGAGATAAAGAAGAAGAGTTCTTCCTCAGTAAAGAAATATTTGAGAAAATTATTATTGAGAACAATCTTCTAAATCACCTTGACTCCTTACTTAAAGATTTATTAAATGAAGCCCGAGGCAAATTTTGTACAATAGATGACCTAAACTCAATTATATTAGTTGGAGGAGGGTCTCAAATTCCTTTAATTAAAGAATGGATAACAAAAAAGATTCCAAAAATCCTAGTAAAATCTCCACCCCCTATTGAATCAATTGCTTTGGGAGCTTTAGCAATGACCCCGGGGGTGAAAATTAAAGACATTTTAACTAAAGGAATATCTATAAGATTATTTAATAGGAGGGAACAAAAACACTTCTGGCATCCCATTTTTTGCCAAGGTCAAACATGGCCAACCTCTGAATTACCCATTTGACCATCAGGTAGCCCAACATCAGATCCACTTGCGCTTATGAGGGTATGAGGATATGCATGCCATAATGAATCCATTATTGGTGTACTGGCATTTTTTATAGCATTGTCGGAAATATCTTCTCGATATCCCCATCCATCAAGTATCGCAAGGACTACAGGGCTTTGAGGCACGCTTAATCTGTTTATATTTTTGCTGCTAATCTTTGACATATTTAGATCAATTTCATTATTAAGTGATCCACTATTAAATCTAGCTTTAAACGTTACTCTTTAACAATTTATATTTAACAT
>CACJUL010000026.1 GCA_902596585.1 uncultured Prochlorococcus sp. | reverse complement strand
TCATAACATCTTCTCTGGGAATAAAACCAACCCTTTTTTTCTTAGTAGGCATTTAGAAATTAATTTAAGTTCAGCACTTGACTGTAGTAAGTGTTGCACTATATTCAACATAAGTCAAATAAGTTCTAATGTTTTTACCAACAACTTTACTTTTAGGAGCCCTTGGATATCTTTTCTACAACTCAAAAAAAGAAATTTCACTAGATCATCATGACCCTATAGAAAACCAAAAAGAGACTGATGATTTGTATAAAGATTTGAAAGATCTATTCATTTAAAAATACAACATCGTTATTTAAGAACTTTGTTTCTTGACTAAAGATATACAAAACCTTAAATATAACTAAAATAAATTTAAAGATATAAAATTAATGACTATCCATAAAGATTACGAAATAAAAATCAACATAAATGAATTGATTGAGAAGAGAATTCCATGTTGTGATTTACTTCATCCAGATCATTGTCTAACAGAGAAACAAGTCTCTGAAATTGCACATGGCATTCATATGGATTTAAATTTACATGATCTTTATAAGCAAGTTGATCAACATATTATGAATTATGTAAATGCAGTTGGTATTGATAACAAAGACCATTGGGTTGAGCCTCAACTTCCAGATTTAGAGAGAGATTTAAAAGAAGAAGTAAGTATAGAATTTGATTAGTTTTATTCTTACAAAGTGAGTTAATATAAGTATTTTTTTTCTAAATCATTTATTAATTTATAAATACTTTTAGCTGATCTCTTCCGTTTTTTTAGAATTGTAAAAAAAGTAAATCCAATCAATACTCCAATAATTGGTGTGAAAATAATAATTTCATGATTCATAACCATCAAACAGATGCATACTATTCAAATTATTAAAAAGCCTTTTTCAATTAAATAGGTACTTTATACAAATATTTTTCACTATAAATAATTAAGATTTTTTATAAAAAAGTGAAAGAATTCAAAATTTTTTTTAAATTGTGTACTAATCGATATTAATTTAATAAAGATAATGATTAATTATTTTGCCTTAACGGTAAATGAGATGGGCATCGGTAAAATAGAGTTAGCTGTTATTGGAGTGGTAATTATAATATTTCCAATTTTGTTTATTTATGCATCTAAAAACCTCGATGCTAAGGGTGTTTTCGAATGGATGATGGAGAAACCTAATGATTGGATTGGTAAAAAATAAATTGTTAACAATTTACATTTTTCTAATTAAATTTTAAATTTTCTAAACTACTAATAGCAAAATCATAAACCTGGCAATTACTTTCTAAGTCATTAACTATTGTATTTTTTAGTAAAGAATAATCTATTAAGTTATTGAGTTTATTATTTTTAAATTCCTTATTAGTCTCTCCGATAGCAAATGCCAAAGCTCCTTCGTAAGAAATACCAAATTTTGTAGTGTTGCAGTAAGTTCTAGTAAACTTATTAGAAATCTTTTTAGTATACTTTTCGAGAGTTTTAGAGGAAGTATCTAACGCGTAAACTGGACTACTAAAAAGAAGAATCAAAGTTAAGATGAGTATTGTAAAAACTCTTTTGATCATAATATTTCATAGAAAGCAGCTTTAATATAGTTAAGAATTTAACTTTGCAGACTATGTTTTATTAAAAATATAGAAATTAAAAATTTGATAGTCATAACAGCTATTTCATATTCTGGAAGATAAAAACTCTCTAAATGAGTGTTTTAAAGTATGAATCCTATTTGGTAGTTTTTTTAAAAAACGCCTAAATACTTTTGGCATAATGAAAAATTCATTTCAATAATTAATAGTTAACAAAAATAACTGGGATATTCAAGAAATAATTAACTAAAAATAAGTAAATTAATTATTAAATATTATGGACTTTGCTATGGAAATGTATTTGAACATGAATTATTGTTTAATTAAGTATTAAGTACAAAATTAATATGGCACTACCAGAACTTATTTATGCTCCTATAGATGGCGGTACAATACATAGATATGAAATTAGTGGTGGCAAGAGAAAATTCCTAAGATTTATAGGATGTTATTTGGGCCAGTGCAATTTCCACAAAAATATTGATGATGCTATTGATTACATAAAAAATTTGAAAGAATCTCAAAATATACAAAAAACATGAAATAAATATAAATAAATACGATAGGGATTCAAATTTTATCAATAACTAAATAATTATTGCTACAAATAATAGAGAATTTTCCATTTATGGGGAATTGATTATTTACTTGGGTTATAGTTCCGAAAGATAAACAGTCAATTAAAAACAAAGAAATTAATTTATGGAAAATAGACAAATTAATTTTTTTAAATCAAAAGACTTTAATACCGTTCTTAAACCATTCAAAAAGGGAACGGTAGTAAAAATTGACTCGTTTGATGTTAGAGAAGATCAAAAAGAATTAAAAATAGGTTTATTTGGATGGTATGCAATTTGTCCCTCAAAAGAACTAATAAAAAATAAGCTTCATTATTTTTCACTTTATGATGAGCCTCTTATTCTCTATAGAGATGAGAATGAAAATGTTAGATGCATTAAAAATATTTGTCCACATAGAGGGGCCTCGTTTTTTGGAGGGCAGTTATCAAATGGAATAATAACCTGTCCATATCATGGAGCTAAGTTCTCATCTGAAGGTAATTGTCAAAATCTAGACAGAATAACATGCAGCCACATAGTTGATAATAATTACGATAACTACGCCAAAAGAATTCATTTATCTCAATACAAAACTTCTGAAAAGAATGGATATATTTTTGTACATTTTACTAAAAAATCTGAAACTGATCTAAATAATTTAAGTGAAGATACACCTATTACTAAATACGAATTATATGAAAATGGGTTTTCACATAAAGATTATGCCTATGAAGAGGTATTGGTTGATTTCAAATGTGATTGGTCAAGGATTATTGAAAATCACTTAGATATCCTTCATATCTTTTGGGTTCATGGAGATACAATCCCTGACAAAGATGTTAACAAAAACGTACTAGTTAGTTTTAACCAGAAAATTAATATTAATCCCAAATACATTGAAAGTATTTATTATTACAAGAATGACCCTACAAAAGAATTTATCAGGATAAAGTACATCCCACCAGGAAGGATATTAATTTACAAAGGAGAACCTTCCACATCAAGATATTTACAGGTTTTAGACCATATTCCTCTAGGAAATAACAAAGCAAGAGTAATAGTAAGACACTATAGGAAATTTCTCCGAAATAAACTTCTTAATAACCTCTTATTATTTAGAGAAACTCAAAGAAAAATCTTTTATAAGATATTCGATGAGGATTATATGATTTTAAAAACTCAAACATATAATCACAATATGGGTTTTATTAATAAGGATGAAATAAAATTATTGGGAGAGGATAGAATAATAAATTATTTTTGGAAATGGTATGAGAAGTCTGAAGATAAAGATGCACCGTGGAAAAATATTATCAATACTCAAAATCTTGATGTATATGACAAAGTGATATTAAAATATCCTCCTGAAGTGAAAAAGTTAGAAATTATAAATAATTTAAATATTATAAGAAAAACATTTGTCAGATTTGCTGCTCCACTAATATTTTTTATATTAATAATATAATTTATGAAGAAAGTAAATAGACCTTCATGGTTGAATTGGCTTTATCTTTTTATATTTATTTTAAGCTCAATTCAACTGATTATATTTTGGAGCAATAAGTTTTAGTGGTTAATAACTTTTGGTTCGAGGCAATAAATATAAATTGTTTTAAAAATGACTTTAGAGTAATAAAAGATTTAAATTTAAAGTTAGGGTATTCAGAGAACGTAATATTAATTGGACCTAATGGATCAGGGAAATCATCCCTAATAGAATTAATTAATAGAAACATTTACCCAGTAATAACTAAAGAATCGAAACTTAAGATATTTGACAAAGAACTTATAAATTTATGGGAACTAAGAAAAAAAATAAGTTTCGTAAATAATGATATAAAAAATAGAATAAATCCAAATCTACAAGTTATTGATTTAATTTTAAGTGGACTATATGGAAAATATTGTTACATAAAAAATCAATCTGAAAGAGACTCTTATGAGGTTGAAAAAATTATGAAATCAATGAATATATCAAATTTGTCTATGAAATATTTTTCCTATTTATCAGATGGAGAAAAACAAATTTGTCTCATCGCAAGGGCGTTAATAAACAAACCAAATATTTTAATCTTAGATGAACCAGTTGCAAATTTAGATTATAAATCAAAGTTTTTTGTAGTTGATAAGATTAATGAATTATCAAAATTAAATACCAAAATTTTATGCGTAACTCACGATATTTCAACGATAACAAAAATTTATGACAGAGTCATAATGTTAAAAGATGGGAAGATAATCGCTGATGGAAATCAAAATAAAGTTCTAAATAGTGAAAATCTTAATAAGTTATTCGGTATTCGTGTAAAGGTAACTAAAAATAATGAACTTTGGAATATAAGTAGATTATCTAAATAACAATAATAAATATAGCTATTGCAATAGCAAGAAATACTAATTTTTTACTTTTTAAAAATGAAGAGGATTTATTTTTAAAGGAAGAAGATCCACATTTAGAGCAAACAATCTTACCACCTAAAGATCGATCTGAGACTAATGAAGAACTTCCACAATTAAAACAGATTCTATTTACTTTCATGTAATTTAAATTTCTAGCAATTATATATAAATTATATTGCTAAATAATATGTAAAGAAAAACTTCAAAAATACGATGATAATGAGAATCTATTGCAATAAGTGTTTTTATGGTGCATAATTGATAATAATTCTCATTATCATATTTTAATCAATGAATTTCCATAGTTATGGAGAATCTTCTTCGAAATCTGTAAGAATAATAACTGGACAATCTGTTTTAATAGATCCTTCATCAAGGCCAAAAGGGACATGCCTAGAAGTTGAAAGCGGTATTGCCAGAGTTTATTGTCCTTGTGAAGAAACAGAAGGAATGACTCTTGCATTTTTACAATCAGGTGATCAATTAAGAACGGATCTTTTATGTAGCGATGGTGTCTGTGTGGAAGCACTAACAGATTTGTCGTTTCATAGCAATGTAAATATTGATGAGAATATTGGTTTTGATGCAGTAAATGAATGGACTTTGCAACTCCTAAGAATTAGACATTTAAGAAATGCAGAACAGAGATTACAAGCGTTGTTTTCAATACTAGTAAATCGTTTAGGTAGAAGGTGTGGGCAATGGTGCGAGTTACCTTTTAGATTGACTCACGAGAGGATTGGTGAATTAATCGGTTCTACACGTGTAACATCTACAAGATTAATTTCTAAATTAAGATCATCTGAGTTATTGATAGCTCCTATTGGAACCCAAACAGTCAGTGTAGCTCCTTCTTTTATTGAAACATCTCCACTATCACCACTATAAAAACATGAAAGAATCACAATCACTTACTAACAACTTATTAATAGAAGTTGATGTTTTATCCAATAGACTCAGAAATATAAAAAATTCTTATAAAACAACTGACAATAAAGCATTAAAGGAAAGATTATTTTCTGAAAACAAAAATATTTTTAAAAGAGTTGGTGAGATTTATAAAATAGCCAAGCTACTAAATAAAAAAAATAGCGATAAAATCAACTTCTCTAATTTACTTATTGAAATAACCAAAAGAACGTTGAATGAAAATAAATTTGAAAGTAATTTATTTTTTCTTTAAATCACTATCTATCAATAAAATTGCAGAAGGTTGATTAGAAGCAAACTTCACTTTGCCAAGTATGTTTGCAAATTCATCTTCAGATTTTGTTTGGGCATCTATAATTGGATCTAAGAATACGTTGGTTCTTGTATCTGAAATTCTTTCTGAAATAGAATAAAGTTGTTGCAGAGATGAAGTTAAATCAGCCTCCATGTTAAAAGAATAAGAAATCAGATCCTCTATTGAATCCCATGTCTGAACGGGCGAAGGAATTTCATCTAATTTTACGCTTTGCCCTCTTGCGATTAAATAATCTGCAAATTTCTTAGCATGTTCCATTTCACCTTGTGATTCAGTTAGGAAATGAGATGCAAATCCATTTAAGTCACGTTCTTGAAACCAGAGATACATAGAAAAATATTGAACATTTGCATATCTTTCCATTGTTAGATGTTCAAAAATGTTATCTAACAAACTATTATCTATCGGTTGAGCAACAGCTCTTCCTGATGGACCAAAATTAATTAATTTCTTTGTTTTTAAATTATTTTCATTCATTTTCAAAATAAGAATCTACATAAATAGTACAACATTTTGTATAAATTAGTAATTAATTAATACTTTAAATTAAATTAAATAATATGATAATGAAAATCAATCGCAATACTATAAATGAATTTAGAGTACAGTTTTTCTGAACTGCTATTAACTAATAAAATATATCAAAATAAAAAAAAGAAATGTAAAAAGAAAAAATGCTCTAATTGGAAAGGGGGTAAGTGTAATTGCCTTTAAATAAAGTCTAAACATATACTTTATGTGCTCCAGGATATAAAAAATAATAACTATCTTTATTAATAGAAAGATTACATTTATCACCATTATTTAGGAGATTGTTAATATCAGTTCTAACTCTCAATATGTTTTCATTAATAGCTACTTTATATATAAGAAAATCTCCATGAAATTCTTTAGAAATAACATTCGCAGTTCCAGATTCTGATTTTTTAATTGAAATAAATTTAGGCGAAATTGACATACTTTTGATATATATTTTCTTTGAAAGCCCTGAACTATTTATTTCACCTAAAAAAGACCTATATGAATTACCATTTTTATTGAGATTAATAATATTATTGCCTAAAATAAAACTACTAACAAATATAGTCCTAGGATTATTTATAAGGTTAATTGGTGTATCAATTTGATGTATTTTACCTTCATTCATAACGGCGACTTTATCACAAATTGACATAGCTTCTTCCGGATCATGAGTAACCATCAAGCCGCTTGCATTACAACCTTTTAGAATATTAGGGAGTTCACTTCTCAATTTAAGTTTGACATGCATATCTAAACTACAAAATGGTTCATCTAATAAGATAAAATTTGTTCCTGGAGCAAGAGCTCTCGCAATTGCGAGTCTCTGTTTTTGACCTCCAGACAATTCATGAGGGTACCTTCCAACAAAACTATCTAGACCAACAATATTTAGTAAATAATCAACTCTAGATCTGTCTTTTTTGTTTTTCAAACCAAACATTACATTTTCCAAAACATTTAAGTGAGGGAAAAGTGCATAGTCTTGAAAAACCATACCAATATTTCTTTTCTCGGGGCTAAGAATTTTTTTTCTGCAAGAAATTTCCTTATCATTCAGAGAAATCCTTCCTTTGGAGGGACATTCGAACCCTGCTATTAATCTTAAAAGAGTAGTTTTTCCGCAACCAGAAGGACCAAGTAAACCTAACAATTCGCCATTTTCAATTTTCAGGTTAATTTCGTTTAATATCCAATTTGAACATTCTCGCTTATCATATTTATGATGCAAATCATCAATTATTAACGCATCATTTTTCACTAAGTTCTTCTTATTTGAATATATTAAATTAGCAGAAAATATTCACCTAAAATATCCCTTGTATAATTTTATACACCATTTAATTTTCAAATTTAATGAGAAAGTCTGAAAGAGCAGAAATAATACGCAAGGAACTCAAAAAGCTATATCCATCGCCACCAATACCCCTTGATCATACAAATGCATATACACTTCTAGTCGCCGTAGTTTTAAGTGCTCAATCAACAGATAAGAAAGTTAATGAATTAACAAAAAGCTTATTTAAGGTTGCAGATAATCCAGAAAAGATGATGCAGCTAGGTATTAATGGCATTTACGAATACATAAAATTTTTAGGTCTATCTAATCAAAAATCAAAGAACGTCTATAACTTATCTAAACTATTGATTGAGAAGCATAATGGCATGGTCCCAGATTCTTTTGAGAAGCTTGAATCTCTTCCAGGGGTAGGCCATAAAACAGCATCAGTTGTAATGTCTCAAGTATTTAAAATTCCCTCATTCCCAGTCGATACTCACATTCACAGGTTGTCACAAAGATGGGGCCTATCAAATGGAGATAGCGTAGTTCAAACAGAAAAAGATCTAAAAAAAATATTTCCCGTTAATGATTGGAATACCTTACATTTGCAAATAATCTTTTATGGCAGAGAATTCTGCACCGCAAGAGGCTGTGATGGAACAAAATGTTATTTATGTCGTACTCTTTACCCAAAAAGAAAAAAGAAATTTATATGTAAAAAACCCTAAGAGATTAATATAATAATTCAAATAGTTTTAAATCATGAAAATAGCAATTACTGGTGCATCGGGGAAAACAGGTTATAGAATTACTGAAGAGGCAGTTAAGAAAGGATATAAAGTTAGGCAAATTATTAGAATGAATTCAAAAGTTCCAGAAGGTCTAGAGCGTTTAGAAACAATTAGAGTTTCATTGGATAATAAAAAAGAACTTGATAATGCGTTTAAAGGTATTGACGCTTTGGTAATTGCTACTGGTGCGAGAGCATCATTAGATTTAACCGGTCCTGCAAAGGTTGATGCTTTAGGTGTATACAGGCAATTGGAGAGTTGCAAAAGAGTTGGCATAAAGAGAGTCATTTTGGTAAGTTCTCTCTGTAGTGGAAAGTTATTTCACCCATTAAACTTATTTGGTTTAATACTTATTTGGAAGAAAATAGGTGAAAACTTTCTACGAAATTCAAATTTCGAATGGACTATTATTAGACCTGGAGGATTAAAAGAAAATGAAGGTATTAAATCAGAAAAAATAAATTATTCAAAGGAGGATACTCAAATTAATGGATCAATTCCAAGAAGATTAGTAGCACAATGTTGTATAGATTCTTTAAAAAACAAAGAATCCATAAATAAATTAATAGAAGTAACAAGTTCGGAGGAAAATAAAAAGATATCTTTTAAAAAAGCTATGCAAATGATTTAAAAGATGTAAATATATAGAATAAAACTATGAAAATAAACCCCAAAATTGACGCATTACAGTTAATGCTTACTGATTTAAGAACTAGAAATGAGCCAATAAGACATAAAGCTGCATTTAAGGGCTGTCAACCAGAATTTCAAAGTCTTGTTTCAAGGTTAATAAAGCAATTAGAGGAAGAATTAGTTGCTGAAAAACTTACTAATCGTGATAGTTAAAAAATTTAGATTACTTAAATGAAATTAAGTTATCGAATTTTGCTTGTTCTGAAAGTTCATCATATCCTCCAAAAAATTTATTATCCAAAAATATTTGAGGGAAAGTATTATGGCTACTTTTAGCCATAATTTTTTGAAAGCTCTCATCATTGTCTATTAAAGTAACTTCATGAGGGATAGATAATGCATTAAGCAACCTAATTGCTCTTTTTGACCAAGGACAATCTTTTAAAATATATGCTTTTACACGTGATTCATTTTTTAATAAATCATTACATGAAATATTAATAATTTTTTGTTCAAAAGAAAGTAATAATATATCAGTACCTTTTTTTACAATACACCCCTCCTCAAGATGCCCACCAAAGACATTACATCCCTCATCTGCAAAACTCAAATGTAAATGAACATTTCCTTTATTAAAATGTCCATTTAAAGAAACTATCTCTAAATTTCCTTCGAATTTATTTATTTTTTGATTTCCTGGGCATTGAATACAAACTGTTCTAAGATTACCAACCACTCCAGAAACATACCCGTATAAATTATTCAATAAAGAATATTCTTTAATTGAATTTATCAAATCAGATTCTGGAGATAGCTTTAGGCTATGAGGCTGCATTAAATATAAGGAATAATTTTGTAATATAAAACATAATCAATCATAAAGAAAAGTTGAGTTTATAATCTTTATGATTATTTTTTAAATTTAATTTTAAAATCTACCATTAAAAATCAATTAAAATTTTTAGTGAAAATTTAAGGTTGTTGAGAGTGTAATATAATTTTTACATACAAAAACTAATTTGTTATTTAGAAAAAATCTTAAAAATTTGGCAATAAATATTCCCAATTTATTATCGATATCTCGCCTTTTCCTTGTATTTCCATTAATACTATTTTTAGAAATTAACAGACCTTTTTATGTTTTTATATTGATTATTATTGGAGGTTTAACTGATTATTTTGACGGCTTAATTGCAAGGAAATTTAATCTTAAAACCAGACATGGAGCTATCCTTGATCCTTTAAGCGATAAAATATTCTATTTAATTCCTTTGATCTTCCTTTGTAAAAATAATTTAATACCTTTCTGGTCTTTGACATTAATTTTATTTAGAGAATTAATTATCTCTAGCTTGAGGAACTCCGCAAAAGACGGCTTACCAGCATCTAAGCTAGGCAAATTTAAAACATTCTTCTTTTTTATTTCAGTTATGACCTTCTTTATACCATTAAAAATAAGCTTATTGAATAATTTGGCTTTAATTTTTTATTGGTTAGGTTTCATCCTTACTTTTGTGACTTTATTGGGCTATTTAAGAATTAAAAAGAATATTATCTGAATTTTCGTCAAATCCTTCACTCTTTTTATAATTAAAATCAATCGTAAAACTATCCTTTAAACCATTAAGTAAATCAAAAGATGGGACCCAATCTAAATCATGTTTAATTTTTGAGATATCAGTCTGATAATGATTTAATCTAATTGGAAATCCCTTTCGAGATTTAGGATCTAATTTTTGATAATCAAATGTTCTTAACGAAATCTCATTTTGTTTTAATCCAAGAATTTCTGCACAAAAATAAATTAGTCCCTTAATCGTAACTCCTTTTTCGCCTGAACAATTGTAAATATTATTTTTAGAATTTTCAAAATTTAGGCACTTAATCATTACATCAGTAAGATCTGAAACATGGCCTAGCTGAGTAATTAAAGACCCGTCACCTGGCATTGGGATGGATTTATTGGTAAACAATCTCTCAAAAAACCAATTTTCAATCTTATTGTAATTTCCTGGACCATAAATATACGTAGGTCTAAAACTTGTAAAAGGAATCTTCTGTTTTATCAACCAATTTTCAGTCTCAAATTTTCCTTTATGCCGACTATCTGGATCAATGGGATCCGTCTCAGATAAGGGCAGTTCACAATTATCTTTATAAACCCCTGCAGAGCTGACATATATATATCTCTGAAAAGAGTTATCTAAATTTTCTATAAGAAGTTTTGTTTGTTCTAACTCTCTTCCAGAAATATCATATACAACATCATACTTTGCATTTCTTAGTTTGAAGATATCTTTTGAACTATTCCTATCACCCTTGATTAAATTTGTTTTTTCAGGATTACTTTTATTACCTCTCGTAAAAATATCAATTTCATGATTTTGATTTAATAACTTTCCAACCAAAGACTTGCCAACAAATCTAGTTCCACCCATTACAAGAATTTTCATATACAAAAAATATTAAACTAAAGTAGTAATCTTAAATAGAATTACATAATGAATAGTACTACTAAAAAGTAATTAATGAAAAGGATGATTCTATGGAACTAATACCAGCAATTGATTTAATGAATGGTAAGTGTGTAAGGCTTTTTAAGGGCGACTTTAATAAAAGAACAGACTTCACAAAAGAGCCCCATGAGCAAGCTAAATTTTGGGAAGACGAAGGAGCAAAATATATACATATAGTTGATTTGGATGCTGCAAAAACTGGATTACCAACAAACGATGAATCAATAAAAAAGATTGCAAAAACAGTTAACATACCTATTCAAATAGGAGGTGGGATAAGGTCTCAAGAAAGGATAGAGCAATTATTTTCTTATGGTATTGAGAAAGTTATCATGGGGACCTCTGCAATAGAAAATAAAGAATTAGTCAAAGACTTATCAAATAAATTTCCCGGAAGGATAATTGTTGGGATAGATGCAAAAGATGGAAAAGCTAGTACAAGGGGTTGGCTTGAGCATTCTGATATTTTAGCCACAGATCTGGTCAAGGAGTTTTCTTCATTCAAAATCGCTAATTTTATTGTTACAGATATAAATACAGATGGGACTTTAGAGGGTACTAATGAAGAATTCATAAAAAGCATACTTGAAATTACAGCTATACCAGTAATAGCTTCAGGAGGTGTTGGTTCAATTTCTGATTTATTATCCTTAGTTAAATTTGAAAATTCTGGACTCTTTGGCGTAATTGTTGGTAAAGCTCTATATGAAAATAAATTCACGATAAACGAGGGGAATAATGTATTTTCATCAGAGAGACTTACTGACTTTAATTTAAACAACAATTTCTACGCATAAAAATAATAAAAATTGATTTAAGGCTGGTATTTGCAGTAATTGTTAGTTAATTTTGTATAAGAGATAAGAAATCTAGTCTTGGAATTAATTTCAAAAAAATCTATATTAATTATTGCTCCAAGCTTAATAGCAGAATCTTTATCGCTTAAGTTAACATCACTAGACCAAAATTTAGAAATAAATTTTAATAATGGGACAGATGATAAAACTCCTGATTTAGTTATATGGAATGTTCTTAATTTCCAATCAGAAGATCTTATAAGGTTAGAATTATTAAAATTAAGAGAAAGATATGATGAGTCAAAGTTTCTTATAATTCTCTCTGGCGAACTTGTTTATGAAGCAAATACACCTCCATCTTTAAATGTTGAAGGTTTTCTCATAAATCCCAGTGCAGAAAAAGTTCTTGAATCTATTGATACCATCTCAAACGGAGGAAGGGTATTTGATATTGATAATAATTCTAGAGTTCAATTAAGCAAAGATAAGCCTCTCTCTTTTAGTCAAAAAATTCTAACTTCGGGTCTTAAACAAATAGATTCTGAAATTAATTATATATTCAAATATGTTAACTCTGATTCAACACCAGATTTTTATAGATTCATTTTAAAAGGAAGATTAAGAGAACTTATTACTGCAAAATCTTTTTTGATTTTCTTATGGGGTAATTCACTAGATCTTTATACAGAGGCATTTTACACTGAAAATAAAATTAATCTTGAAACTAAGAACACTGTATTCATTAAAGATAAAAACACCGCAGAAATATGGAATTTAATTTTAGATAGACTAAAAGAAAGATATAGCTCATCTAATTTACAGGTTGAATTTAATAATTCATCAATAATTCTCTCTGGGATAAAAAAAGAATTCATTTCACGACTAATTTGCAAAATGTTAGATGAGTTAGATAACTTAGTAAAAAATATTAAGGAAAACTATAAGGAGAAAGATTTTAAAGATGATTTAAATTCTCTTATAAAAGAACTTAAAGTTAATACAATTTCAAACATCACTGACAGCTATTTTCGATTAAAAAAAGGAAGCGAATCTATTTCAATAAATGATTTTATTTATAGTGAAGTAAGTTGCGAAGAAATAGATAGAGAATCACATGAATCAATAATGTTTATTGAGCCAATTATTAAAAATGAAGCTCTTGACTATGATGGTAAATTACTCTCTTTATATGAAACAGAATCGTTTTTGATCCTTGAAAATATTATTTCAAATTGGACAATTAGGAACTGTAATTTATTAGCTTCTGAGATCTTTAATATTTGTTCTTCTTGGCCTGAATTAAGAACTGTACTTATCAATCCCGAATTACAGTCGACAAGAAATTTTGAAAGATTTAGAAATAATATTAATAACTACAATCGTTGGCACGACAATATTTATATGCCTATCTACTTGTATGAGAGTAAACGAGAATATATTGACATTATCGATAAAAAATTTACTCGTTACTTTAAAAATGAAAATAGGGAGAAAGAATTAGAGAATCTAGAATGGCTACAAAAACAAGTTACATTGTTAGTTGAGATAAGAGATGCCATAGCACCGCAGTTAGAAGTTGCGGTAAAATATATTGGTAATCTTTTCGTAACTTTCCTTACAAAGGTAGTTGGCAAAGCTATCGGTTTAGTGGGCAAAGGAATCCTTCAAGGATTAGGAAGATCAAGTCCAAAGTAAGTTTTTAAACTTTAATGAAAATAATTAAATGGATCCTAATAGCATTAATTTTCTTAAGTCCGTACAAAGCCAATGCCTCTAGAGATTCTAATAGTTACGATGGCAACATCTTTCCTATATACGCAGGTAATGGAGCCATAGTACCTCCCCAGACAACTCTTCAGGAATCATTAAAAAATAAAAGAGTCGCAGTTTTATTTTTTTATCTTGACGATAGCTCAGATAGTAAAGCTATGGCTCCGATAATATCTGGTCTAGATTTGATATGGAGAAATAATATAGATATCATTGCTCTAACAACTGATGAATTACAGAATAAAGAAAAGTCTGACCTTAGAAATGAACCTAATTATTATTGGAACGGTTTAATTCCGCAAACCATTATTTTAAACAGTGATGGTGAAGTTAAATATGATCAAAATGGAATGGTT
>CACJUL010000025.1 GCA_902596585.1 uncultured Prochlorococcus sp. | reverse complement strand
AGAATTAGACATGCTTCTCTCAACTGGAGAGCAAGTAACTATAGCTCTTCTCTCAATGGCATTAAACGAATACGGAATACCAGCAATTTCCATGACCGGTAGCCAAGTAGGAATTATCACTGAATCAATTCATGGGAAAGCAAGAATTCTTGATATTAAAACAGAAAGAATCCAAAATTATATAAATCAGGGTTTTGTAGTTGTAGTGGCTGGATTTCAAGGAACAACATTAAGTCATACTGGATCAATGGAAATAACGACTTTGGGGCGAGGTGGGTCAGATACCTCCGCAGTTGCTTTATCAACAGCTTTAGGAGCAGAGACTTGCGAAATTTATACAGACGTTCCAGGAGTTCTTACTACTGATCCAAGAATAGTTTCTAATGCAAAACTCCTAGATAAAATTAGTTGTGAAGAAATGCTCGAACTTGCAAGCGTCGGCGCTTCGGTTCTTCATCCAAGAGCTGTAGAAATTGCACGTAATTATGGAATTAAATTATGTGTAAAATCAAGCCAAAGCGAGTCAAGTGGAACTCTCCTAGAAAGCCAAATCCAACCTCTCCCCCTAAAAAGGGGAAGCTTAGAATTAACAAAAACAGTAAATAGTCTTGAAGTATTAGAAAACCAAGCAGTATTCAGTCTCTCAAATATTCCTGATAGGCCTGGGATTGCAGCAACAATATTTGAAAAACTATCAGAGGCAAGTATTAATGTAGATTTAATAATACAATCCACAAATGATGGGAAAAATAACGATATTACATTTACTGTCAGTGAATTAGAAGTAAAGAAAACTGCAGAACAATGTGAACTTATAACTAGTCAATTAGGAGGCGAATACAAACTAAAAAAAAATATGACTAAATTGAGTATTCAGGGGGCAGGTATTATGGGTAGACCAAGTATTTCAGCTGATTTATTTGATACTTTATCTCAAGCAAATATAAATGTAAGATTAATAGCTACTAGTGAAATTAAAGTTAGCTGCGTAATTGAAATTAATAATATTCCAAAAGCTATTAGGTTTGTTGCTGATAAATTTAAATTATCCGATACACAAATATTAGTTAATCCAATCTACGAAAAACAAGATCAACCTGAAGTAAGAGGAATTGCATTAGATAAAAACCAAGTTCAAGTAAGTTTTCGAAAACTACCTGATCGCCCTGGTGTAGCAGCATCGATATGCCTAGAATTAGCTGAAAATAATTTACTTTTCGATACTATCGTACAATCTGAGAGGATTTCCTCTTCAAAAACTAAGGATATTAGTCTTACCATGAGTAAGCAAGATAGAGAAAAAGCTAACTTAGTTTTTAAGGACCTAACAAAGAAATTACCCGGTTCATATATTGAAGATGGTCCTGCAATAGCCAAAGTAAGTACTGTAGGAGCAGGAATGGCTTTTAAGGTTGGAACTGCTGGAAAAATATTCAGGGCACTGGCCAACCAAAATATCAATATTGAAATGATTGCGACTAGTGAAATTAGAACTTCATGTATTGTCTTAGAGAAAGATTGTGACAAAGCAGTTAATGCAATTCATAAACATTTCGAATTGGAAAAATAATTTTTTTAGCTATTTCTCGCTAATTTTTGTCTTAATTTTTTGATTCTATCCCTCAAGTTTGCTGCTTCTTCAAAATTTAACTCTTTTGCAGCATCTTTCATTTTAATTTCTAACTTTTCAATTAAGTCAGGCAATTCTTCAAGTAAACATTGATTATCGTTAGAATTTAGAATTAAATCCGTTTTATTATTAACTATATTTATTAAATCTTTAGATAAACCACCAGAATCTAATTTCCTGGAAAGTTCCAAAAAAGACAAAATTGAATTTTCGATTTTTTTACCCGCAGGTTTTGGAGTAATACCGTTTTCCTGGTTATATTTTTTTTGAATTATTCTTCTTCTTTCAGTTTCAGATATTGCCCTTTTCATAGAATCTGTGAAATTATCTGCATAAAGTAAAGCAACACCTTCAACATGTCTTGCAGCTCTTCCAATGGTTTGAATTAATGATCTTTCTGCCCTAAGAAAACCTTCTTTATCAGCATCTAAAATAGCTACTAAAGATACTTCAGGAAGATCTAGTCCCTCTCTTAATAAATTAACTCCTACCAAAACATCATATTCGCCCATTCTGAGGTCTTGAATAATTTCAATTCTTTCAATTGAGTGGATTTCAGAATGTAAATATCTAACTCTTACTTTATTTTCAGATAAATAATCAGTTAGGTCTTCAGCCATTCTTTTGGTAAGAGTAGTCACTAGAACTCTTTGATCCTTTTCAGCTCTAATTCTTATTTCAGATAATAAGTCTTCAATTTGGCCCTCACTAGGTCTTACATCAATTACAGGATCTAATACCCCAGTTGGTCTTATGACTTGCTCAATATATTCACCGTCACATTGATCTAGTTCCCATTGTCCAGGTGTTGCACTTATAAATAATGTCTGCTTTGATTTTTCCCAAAACTCCTCACATTTTAAAGGTCTATTATCTGCAGCACTTGGCAATCTAAAACCATGATCTATTAAAACTCTTTTTCTAGATTGATCACCGTTATACATTGCATGAAGTTGGGGACATGTTACATGACTTTCATCAACTACTAACAACCAATCTTTAGGGAAGTAATCTATTAAACATTCTGGAGGTGAACCTTCCTCCCTTCCTGATAAATGACGTGCATAATTCTCAACCCCATTACAGTATCCAACCTCTTTGAGCATTTCTAAATCATATTTTGTACGTTGTTCTAAACGTTGAGCCTCTAATAATTTTCCTTCGTTTGCAAACTTATCTAGTTGAGTTTTTAATTCACTTCTAATGGCACTTATTGCACTCTCAAGTCTTTCTTTTGGAGTTACAAAATGCTTCGCTGGGTAAACGCTAACTTGTTCCAAACTTTCAAGTATTTCTCCTGTAGTAGGATCAACAAATCGAATAGCCTCGACTTCATCACCAAATAATTCAATCCTTATCAATCTATCTTCATAAGCTGGACCGATTTCTAAAACATCACCCTTAATTCTGAATCTACCTCTAGTAATTTCAATATCATTTCTAGTATATTGATTTTCAACAAGTGACCTTAAAGAGGAGCGTAGATTTATAGATTTTCCAACTTCAAATTTAACTGCAGCTTTTAAATACTCACTCGGTATACCAAGACCATAAATACAACTTATTGAGGCTACAACAATTACATCTTTTCTCTCAAATAATGAGCGTGTTGCAGAATGCCTAAGCATATCTATTTCTTCATTAATTGAAGCTGTTTTAGCTATATACGTATCACTTACAGGGACATAAGCTTCAGGTTGATAATAATCATAGTAAGAAATGAAATATTCAACAGCATTTTTTGGGAAAAACTCCCTTAATTCATTACATAGTTGTGCAGCTAACGTTTTGTTATGTGCTAATACAAGAGCTGGTCTTCCTGTTTGTTGAATTACATTTGCAATAGTGAATGTTTTACCAGTTCCGGTAGCTCCCAGAAGAGTCTGAAACTCTTTACCACCATTAACACCTTTAACTAATTGTTTAATAGCATCTGGTTGATCTCCGTTTGGTTCGTAAGGAGCTTGAAGCTTATAGTTGTTCATCAAGCTAGTAGCTAAGGAATATTGCTATACTAAGAAATTTTTTCTTCAATTATTGAATTTTTCAAAGATTCTTTTATGCCCCTAACTACCGCAATCATTGATATTAAATCATCTAACTTATTAACGGCAGATCCTACGCCAACTGCTGAGGCTCCGCATGATATTGCTAATGGACAGGTTACTTGGCTTAATCCAGAAGCGCTCATGATTGGTATATTCAAAGATTGCTTCTTAAATTCTTGATGAATAGCATAGGTAGCTGCAAGAGTTGGTACTGATTTTTGAAAACAGCCTTGAATGCCTGGAGAGTATGGAGTAGAACTGGTACCACCTTCTGTTTGAATAATATCAACACCTTCTTCCACGAGCTTTACAGCAAGATCAACTTGTTTATGAATAGGCATAGTATGAGGAACAGTAACTGACAGGGGAATATCAGGCAATAAATCCCGTGTCTCTTTAGTAATGTTGAGAACTTTTTCATCTGAAAAATTAATGCCTTTTTCATAAAAAGTATCGTAATTTCCTATCTCAACTAATGAGGCTCCTGCTTTTACAGAATCTTGAAAAGATTGAGGAACTACCGAACTAACACACACGGGTAGTATTGAATTCTTAAGTGCTAAATCAACGAGTTCAGGTTTACAAGCAATATCGACAAGATCCGCACCTCCTAATGAAGCAGCCTCAACAATTATTTTCACAGATTGAACATCGAAATTATTCAATCCTGAAATAACTTTGAGTAAAGATTTACTGCTTAACTCTTCTTTAATTTTTTGTGGCAAAAGATTAATCAGGCTCATTTAGTTAATGAATTTATTACCCGATTGTGACATTGTTTTAGTAAAACAGTGCATTTTTTAAAAAATATTATCTGAGCAACACAAAATGACTTATAAAAAATTAACTCAAAAAAATTGGTCATCATGGCATCATCTCCTTCATAAGGAGATTCTTACCAAAAAAATATTAATTCCCAAAGGATCAAATATTTTAATAAGTGTTTCCGGGGGACAAGATTCCATGGCTTTATTAAACCTAATTAATGACCTAAAAAAACTTCATAATTGGTCTATTAGTGTTTGGCATGGTGATCATCAATGGCACACAAAATCCTCAATATATGCTCTGGAATTAAAAAGTTATTGCGAAAATAAAAATATTTCTTTCTATCTTGATCGAGCAAATAAAGAAAATATTTCTTCAGAAGAAAAAGCACGAGAATGGAGATATAAAAAATTATGTGAAAGAGCCAAGATTTTATTAAACAAAAACCAGCAAAAACATAATATTTATTTGTTAACTGGTCACACGAGTAGTGATAACGCAGAAACATTTATCCTAAATTTATCTAGAGGGAGCAATTTTGCCGGTCTTAGTAATATTGAGAGAAAAAGATTACTTGAAAATAAAATTTTTTTAATAAGGCCAATATTAATTTTTAGTAGAGAGGATACAAAACAATTCTGTAATGATATGAAAATCCCAGTCTGGGAAGATCCTACAAATTCAGATCTCAATTTAAAAAGAAATTTAGTCAGAAAAAAAATTATTCCCACCTTGGAGGATATCTATCCTGGTTGCTCTGAAAGGATCAATAATTTCTCCCAAAAAATGAGCAACTATAATAATGAACGAAATGATCTTAGTAAACTTGCATACCTTTATTGTAAAGATATAAAAGGTATCAATAGAAATCTTTTAAATAGTATGTGTATTGAAGCGCGTTGCACAATCTTAAATAGATTTTTAAGGGAAATATCTTCAAAGCAATATAGTTCTAAAAACCTGGAAAAATTAGCAACTTCTATCTATGAAAAAAATAAAGGTCAAATTAGTTTTCAAGAGTTTTTAAAAATTGTTTGGGATAAAAACTATATAAATCTGGAAAAAATTTAAGATGTTACAGCAGATCTTCTTCTTCTTGTTCTACCTTCAAATGTATCTTCGGTAGCAGTTTCAACTGATGGATTCAGTGAATCTTTAGGACTTTTCTTAGTATTGTGCGGTTTATTTGAACTATTCAGATGATTATTGTTTGATTTTTTTTGGAAATTATTGTTATTTCTATTTTTATTAGGAAAATTTTGCTCTTCGGTAATCTTTGGAATATAAGCACGAGTTCCACTTGGAGCAGGTTGAACTAAACACAAAATAAGTGGTTCAACTTGTAATTCTCTTCTCATTCTTCTCGATAAACCATTTTCAATTTCTCTTTGTACACCGATCCAATCAACTTCAAAATTATTCGGCCCAGTTTGTCTGGATAATTGTTTCCATCTGTTTTCTAAGACCCAGCTTATTTCTCGTTCTGTCCACATAGACATTTTTCTTGGCTCTGCAGTAGTGACAACTCCTCTTAAATTAACTCTGGGAGGCGCGACCATCTTCCCATCTGTACTAATAGGCGCTAAAACAGTTACTACTCCATCGCCAGCTAATTGCTGCCTTTCTTTTAAAACTCGAGCATCTACAATCCCATTTCGTGAGTTATCAAGCAGTTCAACACCAGCTTTTACAGGATCGCCTTTTTGAATAGAATGGGATGTCAGCTCAACTACATCTCCATTTTCAATAATTAAAATATTATCCTTTGGAACCCCCATAGTTTGTGCACTCTTACCATGAGAAACAAGCATTCTATGTTCTCCATGAACAGGAACAAAAAACTTAGGTTTGGCGAGTGCCAACATTAACTTTTGATCTTCTTGAAAACCATGCCCAGAAACATGTATATTTTCTCCCTTGCCATAAACAACCTTTGCTCCGAGTTTCATTAATCTATCTATTGTATTAACAACAGAAATAGTGTTTCCAGGAATTGGACTGGCTGAAAAAATTACAGTATCAGTAGTCTTAAGACGAACATGCTGATGTTCACCACGAGATATTCTGCTTAACGCTGCTAACGGTTCTCCCTGACTTCCAGTCATTAATAATAAGGTCTCTCTATCTGGTAAATCTCTAATTTGTTTTATTGGGACAAAAAGATCATCAGGACATTTCATATAACCAATATCTCTCGCCTTAGCAATAACATTTATCATAGATCTACCTAATAAGCCGACCTTTCTTCCATGTTTCATGGCCAACTCCAAGATCATTGTCACTCTATGAACAGAACTAGCAAAAGTAGTTAGGATAACTCGTTCTTTTGCCTCAGCAATATGTTTTTCTAAAGATGGATAGATAGTCTTCTCAGAAGGACAAAAACCTGGAACTTCGGCATTAGTAGAATCACTGAACATGCATAAAACACCCTTCTCTCCATAATGCACCATTCTTTCAATATCAAATTGCTCTCCATCTACTGGCATATGATCAAACTTAAAATCTCCCGTAAAAATAATTGTGCCAACCGGTGTTGTAACTGCTAAAGAAAAACTATCGCAAATAGAATGGGTATTTCGAATAAATTCGACAGAAAAATGTTGTCCAATCTTTACAACATCTCTTGGATTGACTGTCTGTATGGTTGTTCTATCAGATACTCCTGCTTCCTCCATTTTTCCTCTAAGCATTGACATTGCTAGTCTTGGACCATAAATAATCGGAATATTAAAATGCTTTAGATGATGAGAGATACCTCCAATATGATCTTCATGACCGTGAGTAACAATCATTCCTTTTATTCTTCTTTGATTTTCTTTTAAAAAAGTTGTATCTGGCATAACAACATTAACGCCATGCATTCCATCTGATGGGAAAGCTAATCCAGCATCAACAAGCATCAATTCATCACCATATTCAAAAACACAAGTGTTTTTGCCTATTTCATGTAGTCCTCCTAGAGGTATTACTCGTAGAGTTGGCGAATTACTTTTAGATCTAGATGAATCATTAGTAGATCTATTTAGATTTGATTGTGTACTTGATTGCATAATTGTGAAATTTATAAAGGCCTGCTTGTAATCAAATAAGGTTTATTTAAATTTAATTATCAAGTTAAATATAATCCCTATTGTAGGGATTTCAGGATAAAAGAAAGTTGCTTTTTCATTTCAGTAGTTAATGGTGACAAAGGACTTCTTGGTTTACCTACATTCCATCCCGATAGCTCCAAAGCAGCCTTAATTGGGATTGGATTGGTAGTCATAAAGAGTGCCTTAAAAAGAGGCTGAAGTTTTTCATGAATGGCAAGTGCATTGGATACTTTTCCAATTTGAAAGGAATGAATCATCTCTTTCAATTGCAATCCAACCAAATGACTTGCAACACTTACTACTCCTACAGCACCTACAGATAACATTGGAAGTAACAATGAATCGTCGCCACTATATACAGAGAGTTCAGAGCCACAGATAGCTCTTAATTCTGTTACTTCTTCTATTCTACCGCTTGCAGCTTTAATACCGAGAATATTCGAGCAATCCATAAGTTTCTTCACAGTATCAGGTAATAAATTGCAGCCTGTCCTTCCAGGTATGTTGTAAAGCATTAGCGGCAAATCTTTTGCAGAATTAGCAATAGAACTGAAATGTTTATAAAGACCTTCTTGTGGTGGTTTATTGTAGTAGGGAACAACAACTAAAGCACCGTCGGCACCAGATTCATAGGCTTTTTTTGTAGCTTCTACAGCCTCGCTTGTACAGTTACTACCAGTTCCAACTATTACTTTACAGTTTGAATCCAAAGATCCTCTCACTGCAATAAATAAATCATGCTGTTCTGCCCATGAAAGAGTAGGAGATTCTCCAGTAGTACCACATAACACAATTCCATCGGAACCATTCTGAAAAAGATAATTTGAGAGCTTTACAGCTAGTTCATAATCTACATCTCCATTTTCAGTAAATGGAGTAACCATTGCAGTCAATATTTTTCCAAATAATGGATTATTACACTCAGTTTTGTCTGTAATCATTTTTTTGGAATTAATAACTCAGCTATCTGAACAGCATTAAGAGCTGCTCCTTTTCTTATTTGATCTCCACATAACCATAATTCTAATCCATTAGGCTTACTTATATCGGTTCTTAACCTACCAACAGCAATATTATCCATTCCCATAACGTCATTTGGCATAGGAAATCTATTATTTTTGTAATCTTCAATAATTTCAATTCCAGGTGATTTTCTTAATTCTTCAATAGCATCTTTAGGTTCAACTACACCTGCAAATTCGATATTGATCGATTCAGAATGTGCTCTCAGTACTGGGACTCGAACACATGTAGCAGAGAGTTTTAAATCAGCAGTATTTAATATTTTCCTGGTCTCATTAACCATTTTCATCTCTTCTTCACAGTAATTATTTGCAAGCATGGGTGAATTATGTAAGAACAAATTAAAAGCCAGAGAGTATGGCAAAACTTTACTTTTTTGCGGATTACCCTGAAGATATTGTTCAGTTAAAAGTTTTAGTTCCTCCATTGCAAATTGGCCTGCACCACTTACAGATTGATATGTTGAGACAATTACTCTTTGAATAGTAGAAAGTTTATTTAATGGAGCTAAAACTAATGTCAACAAAATGGTAGTGCAGTTTGGATTTGCTATTACCCCATCATGATTGAGTGCGTCACCAGCATTAACTTCAGGAACTATGAGAGGTACGTTCTTATCTAATCTGAAAGCACTAGAATTATCTATCAACAAAGCATTTTGATCCATAATAGTAGATAACCATTTTTTTGAAATACTTCCACCTGCTGAAGCTAAAACTAAATCTAAATTTAAAAATTCTTCCTTAGTAGTTTTTTTTGTTACTAATTCTTCACCTTTCCAAAAAATTTTTTTCCCTTCTGATCGCTCTGATGCAAGCAAAACCAATTCTGATATTGGGAAATCACGTTGTTCAAGAATTTTGAGTAATTCAGATCCCACAGCACCTGAAGATCCTAAAATAGCAACTTTTAATGGCCTATTAGGCAAAAAAGGAGATTTTCTCACACTTTAAATTGAATTTTATTAAATAGGTTCACTATTTTTTTTACTTTATCAAAAAATTAACTTCCAAGGAAATCACATAATGTGAAATAATTAAGATTCGGCTTATAGTAATAATCACAAAAACATGGCTAAAGAAGAATTAATAGTCAAAACCACTCCTCTTCCTCAAAGTAGAATTTCATTTGAATTAGAAATACCCTCTGAGACATGCAAAACATGTGTTAACGAAACAATCAATACTATTAGTCGTTCGGCGAAAATTCCAGGATTTAGACTTGGTAAAATTCCTAAACAAGTCTTAATCCAAAGAATTGGAATCACACAATTACATGCTTCTGCTTTAGAAAAAATCATTGATAAATCATGGCAAGAAGCATTAAAAATAAAATCTATAGAGCCACTAAGTGAGCCAGAATTGGTAGATGGATTTGAAGCTTTACTTGCAAAGTTTAGTCCCGAAAAATCACTGAAGGTTACTCTTCAAACCGATATTGCTCCCGAATTAAAACTAAAAAAATCCAAAGGGCTTAGTATTGAACTCTCGAAAACTAAATTTGATCCTAAGTCAGTAGATGAAGCGCTAGAAAAATCTAGAAGTCAGTTTGCCAATATTATTCCAGTAACAAATAGAGCAGCAAAATTAGGGGATATTGCTGTAGTTAGCTTCAAAGGGAAATATAAAGATTCTGGTAAAGATATTGATGGTGGAACAAGTGAGTCAATGGATCTTGAGTTAGAAAAGAACAAAATGATTCCCGGTTTCGTTGAGGGAATAGTAAAGATGAAAATTGGTGATACTAAGACACTTAACCTTAAATTTCCTGAAGATTATTCTCATGAGGATTCAAGAGGCAAAGAGGCAATCTTTGAAGTAAATCTTAAGGATCTTAAGGAAAAAGAATTACCTGAACTTAATGACAATTTTGCAAAACAGTCTGGAAACAAAGAATCATTAAAAGAGTTAAGGAAAGATATTGAAAAGCAACTTAAAGACAATTTTGAAAAAACTCAAAAAGACATCAAAATTGAAGCTTTATTAGATGCTTTAACAAACGAATTAGTTGCTGAAATTCCAAAATCTATGATTGATATAGAAGTGAGGAATAATATTGAACAAACTGCGCAAAGATTTGCTCAACAAGGTCTTGATGTTAAATCTACTTTCACTCCTGAATTAGTGAAGTCATTAGCAGAGTCCACAAGGCCTCAGGCCGAAAAAAATGTTCAAAGAAATTTAGCTCTAAAAGCATTAGCTGAAAAAGAAAACATAACAGTTGCAAAAGATGAAATTGATTTAAAAATGAAAGATTACGAAGATGCAATTTCTAAATCTTCAAAACAAATTGATATTAAAAAATTAACAGAAGTAATAACTAGCGATTTGCTAAAAGAAAAATTGATAATTTGGCTTGAAGAAAATTCTGAAGTAAAAGACAAAACTAAAAAAACTTCTAAATCCACAAAAACCGCTGCAAAAACTACAAAAACTGCAAAAACTACAAAAACTACAAAAACTACAAAAACACAAAATAAAAAAGAAAAAAAATAATTTATGAAATTTCTTACTAATTTATCAAAAAACTTCTAAATTACTTATAGGACGATAACTATTTTGTGAACTCAGAAAAAAAACATTTAATCCAAAGTTCGATAAGTTCTTACCAAAGCATTAATAAAACTATTGCAGCTGTTCCTACAGTGGTAGAACAATCTGGGAGAGGAGAAAGAGCTTTTGATATTTATTCAAGACTATTAAGAGAAAGAATAATTTTTTTAGGTACTGGGATTAATGATCAAGTATCAGACTCCCTAGTTGCTCAATTACTATTTCTTGAAGCTGAAGATCCTGAAAAAGATATACAAATATACATAAATTCTCCTGGAGGGTCAGTAACTGCAGGAATGGCTATATACGACACTATGCAACAAATATCTCCTGATGTAGTAACAATATGTTTTGGAGTTGCTGCAAGTATGGGTGCATTTCTTCTCTCCGGTGGAGCAAAGGGTAAAAGACTAGCTTTACCTAATTCTAGAATAATGATTCATCAACCTCTGGGAGGTGCTCAAGGTCAAGCAGTCGAAATTGAAATACAAGCAAAAGAAATACTTTTCCTCAAAAAAACTTTAAATTCGCTTTTAGCAGAACATACTGGTCAACCTATAGAAAAAATTAATGAAGATACAGAAAGAGACTACTTCTTATCTCCCTCTGAAGCAGTTGAATATGGATTAATTGATAAAGTTATCAAAAAATGACAAGCGACTCTTAATTTTTAAGAATATGATGACGAATTGATGTTTATAAGCAATCCTAGTGAATAGGGAATATTTAACTCCTTTACTTTTAACTTTATAATCGATGGCTAAATTTGACGCCCATCTCAAATGTTCATTTTGCGGAAAATCACAAGACCAAGTTAGAAAGCTCATAGCTGGTCCTGGGGTTTATATCTGTGATGAGTGCATAGATCTTTGCAATGAAATTCTTGATGAAGAACTTCTTGATAATCAAGCCAACACAAACAACACCCCGCAAGTAAAAAAGAAACTACAAACTGATCATTCAAAAAAATCTATTCCTTTAGAATTGACATCAATTCCTAAACCATTAGAGATTAAAAGTTTTCTTGATAATCAAGTCGTCGGTCAAGAATCAGCAAAAAAAATATTATCAGTAGCTGTATATAACCACTATAAAAGATTAGCTTGGAAAGTTAAAGAAGAAAGTAAAAATAACGATTCAAAGGATTCGCAAACTACCAAACTACAAAAATCAAATATCTTACTCATCGGACCAACTGGAAGCGGAAAAACATTATTGGCGCAAACTTTAGCTGAATTTCTAGATGTTCCTTTTGCAGTAGCTGATGCTACAACATTAACAGAGGCTGGATATGTTGGAGAGGATGTTGAAAATATACTTTTGAGACTTCTACAAAAATCAGAAATGAATGTAGAGTTAGCTCAAAGAGGAATAATTTATATAGATGAAATAGATAAAATTGCAAGAAAAAGTGAAAATCCCTCAATCACTAGAGATGTATCTGGTGAAGGCGTTCAGCAGGCATTATTAAAAATGCTTGAAGGAACAGTTGCTAATGTTCCACCTCAAGGGGGTAGAAAACATCCTTATCATGACTGCATTCAAATTGATACAAGCCAAATTTTATTTATTTGCGGAGGGGCTTTCATTGGTTTAGAAGATATTGTTCAAAAGCGTATGGGTAAACATTCCATAGGATTTACTACTAATTCAGATGAAAACAAAGTTGAAACCAATAAAACAATAGATCCAAGAGACTCCCTGAAAAATTTAGAGTTAGATGATTTAGTTAAGTATGGACTTATCCCAGAATTTATTGGAAGAATTCCGGTTTGTGCTGTACTAGATCGTCTTACTAAAGAAACATTGGAATCTATTTTGACTCAACCAAGAGATGCACTTGTAAAACAATTCAAAACCTTACTAAGTATGGATAATGTGGAATTAAAATTTGACCCTGATTCAGTTGAAGCAATAGCGAATGAAGCCTATAAAAGAAAAACAGGTGCAAGAGCATTAAGATCAATAATTGAAGAACTAATGCTAGATATTATGTACACTTTGCCTTCGGAAAAAAATATTAAAGAATTTACAATAACAAAAAATATGGTAGATAATTTATTTTCATCCAAAATTGTTAAACTACCTTCAGGATCAAAAAGAATCATTAAAGAGTCTGCTTAAAAATTAAAGTTTAATTGTTGCATTTAAATCCTAATAGTTCTTATGAATGAAAAATAAATGTCAAATATATATAAACCTTTTCATCAAAAATATAGACCGAACACCTTAGATGAATTAATTGGCCAAGATTTCATATCTATTACTCTAAAGCAAGCAATACTAACAAAAAAGATTGCTCCTGCATATCTTTTTAATGGTCCAAGAGGTACTGGAAAAACATCAAGTGCAAGAATTTTTGCGAAATCTTTAAATTGCAGCTCATTCGAAGAACCAACAATAAATCCTTGTGGTAAATGCGATTTGTGTAAACAAATTACCGATGGAGAAGCTCTAGATATTATCGAGATTGATGCAGCATCGAATACAGGAGTTGAAAATATAAGAGAGATCATAGAAAGAGCGAGATTCACCCCTACTCAGGCAAGATGGAAAGTATATGTAATTGATGAGTGTCATATGCTTTCAACTGCAGCCTCAAATGCTTTACTAAAAACTATTGAGGAACCACCCTCAAGAGTTGTATTTATCCTTGCTACAACAAATCCTGAAAGAGTATTAAATACAATACAAAGTAGATGTCAAAAATTTGATTTTAGGAGAATAAGCCCTAATGACATTTTCCACCATTTATCTAAAATAGCGGAAAAAGAATTTATTAAATATGAAGTTCAAGCATTAAAAACAATAGCAAAGAGATCTAATGGAGGAATGAGAGATGCTCAAAGCCTTCTCGAACAACTTCATCTTTTGCCAGAAGGTATAACAATCAAAAATATTCAAAACTTACTAGGAGAAGTATCAGAAATTGAATTATCAAATCTGATTAGAGCTCTAATTAATAATAATCCAGAATCATTAATAATTGCATGTAATAAATTATATGATGCTGGAAACGAACCCTATCAAATAATTGTTGGGTTATTGAACATAACAAGAGATCTACTACTGCACACCACCAATAACAAATATTCAGATTTGTATTATACATCCGATGACTTTCAAGATGAATTAGATAAAATCTCAAAAACAATAAATAAAACAACAATAATTAATTGGCATAATAGCCTTAGAAATATTGAATATCAAATCAAGACAAGTGATAATCCTAGGCTTTGGTTTGAAATACATTTAACTGGCCTACTGGATAACCAAGAAATAAATAGTTTTGAAAATACACAAAAGAATAAAAATAATATTATCAGAGAGAAGCATGAAACTATACAAAATAAAGAAAATAGTTCTAATGAAAGTCAAAACCCCATCAGCAGAGAGCCTGTAAATAGAGAAGAATTAATTATAAAAAAAGAAGAAAAATTAGAAAATTTTAAGGTTCTTGAAAAAGAAAGTACAAAAAATATCCCTTTAAAAACCCTAGATGATCCTAATCCAAATGATTTAAAAATGAAATGGGAATTAATTCTTTCAAAATTAGAGTTGCCATCAACAAAAATGTTACTTTCACAACAAGCTGAACTTGAAAGTTTTGATTCTGAAAAAATCACAATTGCATTATCTCCAAATTGGGAAAACAT
>CACJUL010000024.1 GCA_902596585.1 uncultured Prochlorococcus sp. | reverse complement strand
ATATGTGGTTACTAAGAGATCCTCTGAAGTTTGATGTCAAATATCAAGCAAGTGCCCAACCTTTTCTTATCACTGGTATGTTAGTTACAGCATTAGCAATTGGACACAGTTTTTTAGTCGTTTAAAGTGCAAAAGATAAAAACCAAATATTTTTTTTTAATAATTCCAATATTAATTTTTTCTGGAATATCTTTTTATATTATTAATTTAATAATTACGACGCTCAAATTTGAGCCATTTAAAAATGAAGCTTTATCCACAAGACAATATTCTTATATAATATTATCTTCTAAAAATAAAGTACTTAGTAAATTAAGTCGTAAATTTGATATAGATAATAATGAACACAAAGTTCCATTTTTTTTTAAACATTCTTTTATATCTTCAGAAGATAAAAGATTTTATAAACATAATGGAATAGATTTAATAAGCATTTCAAGAGCCTTTTTTCGGAATATCAAAAGTGGTTACGTTATGGAAGGGGGAAGTACCATAACTCAACAAGTTGCCAGATTACTTTTTTTAAATAATGATTTAAGTTTTCAAAGAAAAATCAAAGAACTATTTATATCTCTCATACTTGAATTTAGATATGACAAAAATCAGATTTTAAAATTATACTTAAATAATATTTACCTAGGATCAGGAGCATACGGGGTTAACGAGGCCTCTCAAGTTTATTTTGGAAAACTTATTGAAGAGTTAACCTTATCTGAAATTGCATTAATTGCAGGATTAGCTCCAGCTCCATCAATTTATTCACCTTATCAAAATATAGAATTAGCTATTAAAAATAGAAATAAAGTTCTGGAATCAATGTTTCTTGATGGATATATTTCCATTGAGAATAAGAATCAGGCTATAAATGAAAAAATAAATTTAAATTATCAAAAGCCTGAAAATTTTTTGAATGATAAATTACTGATAAATTTTATTCTTAAGGAAACAGATAAAATAATTGAAAATAAAAAAGATTATAAGTTTTTAAGAATTAAATCTTCAATAAATAAAGATTGGCAAGAATCTGGTCAAAAAATTTCAAGTTTTGTAGAGCCTAAAGAAATTGAATTTGCATTGTTATCAATCGAATCAACCACGGGATTAATAAGGGCAATGGTAACTAGTAAGAATCCATCGATAAATGAATATAATAGAGTGACTTCATCTGTAAGACCATTAGGTTCTACATTTAAAATAATTCCTTATGCTGCTGCATTAATAGAAGGGACAAAATTAAGAACTAAATTTAATGACTTACCAACATGTTGGAAAAATTATTGTCCAAAAAATTTTTCAGAAGAATATAGAGGTTCAATATCTTTAATTGAATCATTTAAAAATTCATCAAATATTGTTCCAATATCAATAACAAAGAAAATAGGTTTAAAAAATATTATTAATCTAGCCAATTCATTCGGTCTAGGTTACAGTCAAACACTTGAGGAGTTTCCATCATTAGCAATTGGCTCCTATGGAGATAGTCTTTTAAATATTACTAATGCGTATTCTGCAATAAATAATAATGGAAAAATTCTTAGCCCCAGCATCTTAGAAAAAATTGAATCATTTGATAATCACTCTATTTGGGAAAACAAATTTATGTCCAAAAAAATCCTAGATTTAAATGTAAATAAAAAAATGAAAAAGCTTCTTGAAAAATCAGTAAAAGAGGGTACTTCTAGAGCAGCTTTTATAAAGGGAAAGAAAATTTACGGGAAAACTGGGACATCAGACTCTAATAAGGATCTATGGTTTGTAGGTTCACTTGATAATCTCACGACAGGTATCTGGATAGGTTTCGATGACAATAAAAAATCCCAATTATCTAGTGGAAATTCAGCTTATTTATGGAAGAAGTTTATATCTGATATTAATAAAATCTCAATTGAAAAATAATTTTTGCTTTTAAGATTTATAAGAAATTATTGCAGCGTAAAATCCATCTCCAGGATGATCTATGCTAGGTAAAATTTGCTTTTGGCTGGCCAGTTTTAATCCTTGATTTTTTTCAATAAATCTCTCAATTAATAGATTATTTTCATCAGGACAGATAGTACAAGTTGAGTAAACTAAAGTTCCATCTTTTTTTAAAAGAGGGAAAATACTCTCTAATAATTTTTCCTGTAATATAGTTAAGAATTTGATTTTTTCTTTAGTTAAAGACCATCTAGAATCTGGATTCCTTGAGAGAGTTCCTATTCCAGAACATGGCGCATCTAACAAAATTTTATCAAAATAAGATATGAATTTAGGATTTAATTCAATCAAACTCGTTGCATCAGCTTTGAGGATATTTACAGATTTTAAATTTAACCTGTCTAAATTTGATTGAAGTATTTTCAACCTTTTTTCCGATCTATCGACAGCAAGGATTTCAGCACTATCATTTGATAATTCTGCTAAGTGGGTAGACTTACTTCCTGGGGCTGCACAAGCATCTAAAATCTTTTCACCCTCTTTTGGATTTAAAAGAGGTGCTACCCACTGAGAAGATCTATCTTGAATTGTCCAGAATCCATCACTATATCCCGGTAAGTTTTTAATAGATCGTGGATTAGAGTTTAAAGTAATTCCATTATTTAAATCTTTAATAATTTCAGCATCAATTTGATGTTCATGGAGTACTTTCAAAAATTCATTTAAATTAGTCTTTAGTTGGTTTATTCTCAAATCAATTGAAGGTTTTTTATTAAATGCCTTTACTATATTTTCACCTTCGCTATTGCCTACCCATTTATAAAGATCATTAACAAGCCATAGTGGCAATGATTCAAGATATGAGATTCTTTCTTTTCTATCTGAAGATAGTTTTGGAAAAATTTCGCGATCTAATTTTCTTGATGCATTCCTCAAAATCGCATTTACAGTCCCTGCTAAACCATTTAAATCTGTTTTTTTAGCTACTTCTACAGTTGTAGAAATAGCTGCAGGAAATGGAACTTTATCCATTTTTAATAGTTGATATAAACCTATATGTAAAAGCCATCTTAATTTTGGAGGCTGCTTTTTATGAGTAATTTTTGATGTATGATCGGTCCAAAGATCAAGATATTTCCTATACCTTATACATCCAAAAGATAATTCTGTAATAAAAGCTATATCAAGAGGATTAAATTGATAATTCTTTAAAACTTTTTCAAGGGCATGATCAGAAAAATCACCATAACTAACTTTTAATAAAATTTCCCAGGCTGCTTTTCTTTGTAAATATCCAATGTTCAAAATATAATTTATTTTTAAATATAACTTTAATATACAAAAAATTTAAAAATTTAAACTACTTTTTCGACTGAGGAATTGAACCAAATAAAACCTAAGATAGAAATAAGTGTTAGATTAAGTCCTAAAAAAAGAAAGATATTTAAAGAATGAATTCTTTCGCGAAAAAATAATTTTTTCTCTTCTTTATAATTCATTAATAAAATAAAACTTAATCAGGAATTTAAACGGCAACCTACATTTATAGATCCAGAATCAAGCATTCTTCCTAGCTTAATGGCAATAGATTCCTCTAACCTTGTGAAACTAGATTGATGAGTTGTTATCCAATTTAATTCAGAAAAAGTAATAATACCAGTAAAATTACTTTTCAAAAAAAGTATTCCAATATTCATTTTTGTTCCAATTTTCTATTAACCTAACATCGGCCTGTAATATTTCGTAATAATATAATATTCTTTTAATTTTTCAAAAACAACTGCAGTTTATTACTCTTACAGTTATTTAATATCTCTTAAAAATTTATCGGCCGTTTTTAAGTGATTATTTAATTTTTCCTCTGACATTTTATCGAGATTTCTCGTTAACATTGCCAGACGATATTGCTTTCTAAAAAAGCTTTCATTATTTTTAATAAATTTCCAAAATAAGCCATCCCATATTTCACACCACGGGCCACTTTTAAAATTAGACATTTTTTTTACATAATTAGAGCTTGATATATATGGTTTTGTTGAAAAAATCCCTCCATCACTAAATTGACTCATTCCGTAAACATTTGGTACCATAACCCAATCATAAGAATCAATAAACATTTCCATAAACCATTTATAAACTTGATTGGGGTGAATTCTACATAGAAGCATGAAGTTACCAATAATCATTAACCTCTCAATATGGTGACAATAACCATATTTAATAATATTTTTTATAACAACGTCTACTGGTTCAATTCCTGTATTTCCTTTATAAAAAGATTCTGGAATAGGCTTATCTTCAAAATTCCAAAAATTACTGTTTCGCATCCTTGTTCCATACTTTTTATAGACAAGACAAATAAATTCTCTCCATCCAATAATTTGACGAATAAAACCCTCTAAAGAGTTAAGAGGAACATTATTATTTTTTGCAAAAAGTAAGGCTTTATTTACTACTACATCTGGAGTTAATAAGCCGCTATTTAAAAGTGGAGAAAGTAAACTGTGCCATAAAAAAGAATTTTCACTAGAAATAGCATCCTCATAATCTCCAAATAAGAAAAATCTATGTTTAAAAAAATCATTTAACCATTCATCTGCCTCATCAAAGTTAGTTGGATATAAAAAATTATTACTTTCTCCAATAAACTCAATATCAAAATTGGCTAATGACCTTTCTGCATTAACTACAAATTTATTTTTTTGTAATTTAGGTGTATCAGGTATGTTAATTTTTTTTGGTAATTTTTTTCTGTTCATTTCATCGAAACTCCATTTACCACCTTCAGGAGTATCATCAGGATTAACTAATATCTTTTGGCTCTTTCTTTGATTCTCATAAAATCTCCCCATAAGAGGTTTTTTTGCATTTGATGCAAATAAATCTTTTAAATCTTCACTGCTCATAAACATAGGAGAAGGCAAAATATTTAAAGCTAAATTATTACTTTCAACAAAATTATTAATCCTCTTCATTATTAAAAAATCATGAGGGTCAATGAGATTTATTTTCTGATATTTATTTTTAATAAATTCCGATAAGTAATCAACTGTAGAAACATTATTCTTGTTTTCGATATATAAAACTTTAAAGCCAGATATTTCTAAATAATTTTTATAAGCGAGCATAGAGGCTCTATGAAAAACTAACTTATTTTTATGGTTAATTAATTTATGAAATTTATCATTTCCAAAAAATAATGAGTCTTCCAAAATCAAAACTTCACAATTTATTTTTAAGATTGGGCTTTCTCTAAAAAGTTGATTCGGGAAAATAATTGATACTTGTTTCATCTTTGCGACTTCCTGTTACTGCATCTTTTTGAACAGTAGATAACATCATCCCAACAGTTTTTCCATTTTTTACGCCACTCAAACGGCCTATTGCAAACAGGACAAGTTTTAGTAGAAAGATTTTTCAAAATTTATAATTTTCTTTTATGAGTAGATTTAAATCTAGTTGAATCTTTAAGGGCCATATGTTTTGTATTTCTTCCCGAAACTCTCTTTCTCCAGACTTTGAAAGATTTGGGTTTAAGATTTTGACGCATAATTTTTATCGCATCTTCTTCTTTTAATCCAAATTGATACTCGATAGCTTCAAAGGGTGTTCTATCTTCCCAACACATTTCTATTATTCTGTCTATATCGATACTTTCCATATCTATTGTTCACATTGTGAGGTACAAAGTTTTTCAATATCGGATCTGCCTGTAATTTGAAGTCTATATTTTGCCCAATATCTGTAAATCGATCTCAATAATGGAGATAAGAGCCTGATCTTTAAGGGATAATAAACCCAACCTAAACCAACTAATTCATAAGAATATGCAAGTACATCTAGTCCCCTAATAATTTCACCATTTTCAATAATCCCATGCAGGTTTGACATAGCTTCTGAATATGAGATGTCATTAAAAAGACTTTGATCATAATCCTTACTATTAATATCTACAAATGCAATTTGATTTAAGGTATCTCTTTTTTTAAGAAAATTTGTTTCTCTCAAGCAAAGTGGACAGCCACCATCGTATAAAAAAGTTAATTTATTTTTCATATTTTTATTCAAATATAGAAATTAAATAACTTTTTTGTGGAATTAAAAATTTTTTTTAGAGTACAAGCTTTATAAAGCCTTAATAATTGCCAGTTCTAATTTAGTGAAATTATATTATCTTATTAATTAATAAGCCATTGATTAAGGGATACATCAATGGTTTAAAACTTTTTATGATCAGTCATCTAGAAGATGAACTCCTTCTCCCACGTCAGGAGTAAATTTACAATATTTTTCAAAAATAAGTCCAACACCTCTCATTTTTTCTCCTAATTCATCGTTAAATTTATCCCATTCTGCCGATTCACGATCAGGTAAATCCCATCCTTGTTTTTCTACCATACTTGTTATTACTGTATAGTCCCATTCTATGTATGCCATTGAGTTAATTTAAACTACCAAAATATTATAAACCAAAAGATTTAATAGGTAATCAATATTTTTTGAATATAATTTAAAAGTGTGAAAAAATTATAAATGTCAATTTTGCCAAGAAGATTTGAACGAATCAAAAGCGTTTTAGATTGCAGAATGAAAAACTTGACTGTTTTAGTTGAAGATGTCAATAAACCACATAATTTATCTGCGATACTAAGGACATGTGATGCGGCAGGAGTTTTCGAAGCAAATTTTATTAGCAAAATGAATGCCGTTAAGACTTTTAATAGTACTGCTCAAGGAAGTCAAAAATGGGTAAAACTGAATAATCATGAAAACACTATCATGGCAATATCTGATTTAAAGAATAAGGGTTTTAAATTATATGGAACGACTCTTAATAGTGAATCAGTAGATTATAGAAATTTTGATTATTCTCAAAATACATGTTTTGTTTTAGGAGCAGAAAAATGGGGACTAAGTAATGAACTTTTATCAATGGTTGATCAATCAATTTTTATACCTATGAGAGGTATGGTGCAATCTCTGAATGTTTCAGTTGCTGCTTCTATATTATTATTTGAAGCTGTTCGCCAAAGAAAAAATAAAGGTATATTGCCCACTAATGGAGAAGGGTTAAATATGGATGAATATCAAAAAACACTTTTTGAATGGTGTTACCCAGAATTAGCTAAGGTGTATAAAAAATCAGCTAAAGAATATCCAAAGTTGAATGATCAAGGAGAACTTGATCCTATTACAGATAACTAAATTTATTCAGAATTTTGACTATCAAAAATTTCTTCAAGGTCCTCTCCTATAAAAGAAAGACCTAAAACTAAAAAAAACATTGCCAAACCCGGGAACAAAGCTGTCCACCAGATGCCTGTAGGTAAAGCGGCAAGAGCCAGATTTAAATCACTTCCCCACTCTGGGACATCTGCAGGAACACCAAGGCCTAAAAATCCTAAACTTCCTAATACCAAAACAGCATCTGCAGCATTAAGGGTAAGCAGAATAGGCAATGGTGTTATTACATTTGGTAGGATATATTGAAAAATAATTTTTTTAACATCAGCTCCTGCAACTTGAGCTGCCTCCACATAAGTTTCGGATTTAACCAATATTGTCTGATTTCTGACTAATCTAAAATATTGAGGAGAGTAAACAATACACAATGCTAAAGCCGCGTTAAGGATACCCTTACCCAATACAAATGCAACAACAACTGAAAGCAAAATTACAGGTATTGAAAAAATAGTATCCATTATTAGTGATAAGCATTTATCAAAAAAACCACCAAAATATCCACTTAATAATCCCAATGGCAAACCCAAACTTAATGAAAAAAGAATAGCTAATAACACGACTTCTATCGCTAATGATGATCCTTGCAAAGTTCTTAAGCAAACATCTCTTCCTAATCTATCTGTGCCACAAAAATGATTAAGAGAAGGAGGGGCAAAGATATCATTGCTTAACATTGAAAATGAATAGCCAAAAAAATTATTGGCCTCTAAAAACTTCATTATTAAAACAACAAGAAGATAAAAAAGTACAATTAAAAATCCAGCTTTTCTGATATTTGCGCCGACACGATTAAGTGAGTTAATATCCAAAATCTTTTTTTGCAGATATAAATGAAATATACCCAATTCTTTTAAAAAAAAATAGCTATAAATTGCAAATTAAAAGAAATTACTGGTTTAATTTCAAGACTGCCATAAAAGCTTCTTGAGGGACTTCAACTTTACCCATTGCCTTCATCCTCTTTTTACCTTTGGCTTGTTTCTTTAAAAGTTTCTTTTTCCTAGAAATATCCCCTCCATAGCATTTAGATAAAACATCTTTTCGCAAAGCACTTATGCTTTCACTTGCAATAATCCTGCTACCGATTGATGCTTGAATAGGTATTTTAAATTGTTGTTTTGGAATAAGTTCTTTTAATTTTTCAACTAAACTTCTGCCAATTCCATAAGCCTTATCTTTATGAACAATAGAAGTTAATGGATCTGCTCTTTCTGAATTTATTAGAACATCTAATCTAACAAGTTCATTTTTTCTATAGCCAATCAAATGATATTCCATTGATGCATAACCTTGGGTTCTACTTTTCATTTGATCAAAGAAATCTGTAACAACTTCTGCTAATGGAATTTCATAAATCAAGGTAACTCGATCTGTTGTTATGTATTTCATATCTATAAATACTCCCCTTCTTTCCTGACATAAACCCATTAATGTTCCATTAAATTCATTGGGAGCATAAATTTCCATTTTCACATAAGGCTCTTCTATTGATTCTCTAAGTTGTGGATCAGGAATTGTAGAAGGATTATCAATAAAGATATGTTCCTGCTGATTTAAATTAACTTTATAAATAACTGATGGTGCCGTCACGATTAGATCCAAGTCATATTCTCTTTCTAATCTTTCTTGAACAATCTCCATATGAAGTAGTCCTAGGAATCCGCACCTAAATCCGAAGCCCATTGCACTACTGGTTTCGGGCTCATATTTTAAAGCTGCATCAGATAATTGTAATTTTTCTAGTGATACTCTTAAATCTGGGAATTGATCAGCATCAGTCGGGAATAAGCCACAAAAAACCATAGGATTTGCTGTCTTATATCCAGGCAAAGGATCATTGGCAGGTGAATTTAAAAGAGTAATCGTATCTCCCACTCTCGCATCAGCAACTGATTTTATAGAAGCAGCTAAATAACCAACTTCTCCTGCATGTAATTCATCAACTTGCTGCTGATCAGGCGCCATTATTCCTATCTCATCTAGTTCATAATTTTTCTTACTTGCCATTAATAATATTTTTTCTCTTTTATTTAGAAACCCAGATATCACCCTGAAATAAACAATAACTCCCCTGTAGGGATCATAATAAGAATCAAAAATCAGTGCCTTTGTAGGTAGTTTAATTTCATCTTGAGGAGGAGGTACTCTTCTTACGATTGCTTCCAAAATATCTTTTATACCAACTCCAGTTTTTGCTGAACAATTTATTGCATTAGATGTATCAAGTCCAATAATTTCCTCTATTTCTTGTTTTATTTTTTCAGCATCAGCCCCTGGTAAATCAACTTTATTTAAAACAGGAATTATTTCAAGATTATTTTCTAAGGCAAGATAAACATTAGCTAAGGTTTGAGCTTCTACTCCTTGACTTGCATCAACAACAAGTAAGGCGCCTTCACAAGCTTGAAGAGACCTACTAACCTCATAAGAGAAATCAACATGCCCTGGAGTATCTATTAAGTTCAAAACATATTCTTGGGAATCGTCAGCTTTATATTTCATCCTAGCGGCCTGTAACTTGATGGTAATTCCTCTCTCTCTTTCAAGATCCATACTGTCCAAAAATTGTTCTTGCATATCCCTTTGCTGCACAGTACCAGTATCTTGAAGCAACCTATCCGCAAGGGTAGATTTACCATGGTCAATATGAGCAATTATGCAGAAATTTCTAATTTTTGAAACCGATATATCAGTCATATAGAAAGAAAAATTCTCCTCTTATTACGTCTTGATTAATATTAGCTAATTAGAATTATGGATGGAAACCAAAAATGGAATTATTTCTTTTTTTAATTTCTTTTATGAAGGTACTGTAATTTTCAGAGACTGATAGTTCTGGATAAATTAAGTCATTTATTTTTTTCTGAAGATTATGCGTATCGTTTAAAAATAAAACAGATTTTTCAAGAACCTCAACCATAATTGAAACCGCAGTACTTGCTCCCGGAGAAGCTCCCAACAAAGCAGATAATGATCCATCAGATGAATTTACAATCTCAGTTCCAAATTTCAAAGAACCACCACCTTCAGTTTTTTTAATTATTTGGACTCTTTGACCAGCATTCTTTAAATACCAATCAGAAGGATTAGCTGATGGCATCATATTCTTTAAATTCTCAACTCTTGAGTTATGGTTCTTTAATGATTGTGATATTAGGTAATTAATTAAATCGTTGTTCTTGAAACCAACGTCTAACATAGAAAAAATATTATTCTTTTTAATTGAACTAAATAAGTCAAAGTATGAACTTTGTTTTAGAAATTTCGTTGTAAATCCAGCAAAAGGTCCATATAAAAGAAGTTTTTTATTATCAATCCATCTGGTGTCTAAATGAGGCACAGACATTGGTGGCGATCCAATATCAGCCTTGCCATAAACTTTTGAGTTATGTTTTTTTGTTAGATCTTTTTTCTCGCAAATAAGCCATTTCCCACTAACAGGAAATCCACCATAACTTTTTGCTTCTGGAATTTTTGATTTTTGTAAATAATTAATTGTTTTTCCACCAGCACCAAGAAAAACGTAGCCAGTTCTAATAGAAGTTTTTCTACCTTCAGAACTGATTTCTAGTTCCCATTGTTTTTTATCAATTTTCTTTAAATCTACTAATTCTGTTTTGTATCTAATTTCAACATTTTTGTTTAAGGAAACAAATGACAAATACTCTTTAGTTAAAGCCTCAAAATTAATATCAGTTCCTCTACCTATTTTGGTAGCAGCAATTTGAGTAGATGGATCTCTATCTTTTGTTATTAGAGGAGCCCATGATGAAATTTCATCAAAAGATGTAGAAAATTCCATATCGATAAATTCAGGATTTTCGGTCATTTTCTGAAATCTTTTTTTTAAAAAAGAAATATTATCCTGACCAGACACAAAGCTAATATGAGGAATAAATTTTAGAAACTTCTTAATATCAATTTTCCCTGCTTCATACAGTGAGGCCCATAAAGACATGGATGTTTCAAAAGAACGATTTATTGAGATCGCTTTATCTATTTTTAGATTTCCTTTTTCATCTAAGGGGGTATAGTTTAATTCGCAATTAGCCGCATGTCCTGTACCTGCATTATTAAAAGCGCCAGTACTTTCACTTCCTGGAGCATTTAATTTTTCTATAATAAGAAGTTTTATATCTGGTAAAACTTCTGAAATTAGTAGGGCTAAAGTACTACTCATTATCCCTGCTCCTACTAAGACTGCATCAAAGTAGCTATTGTCATAAGTGGGATTTTTAGATGAAGTCACAACAGAAAATTATCTTTTTTGCAATTAATCAGATTTCTTTCTAGGCTTATTATAAAGTTAATCCAAAATTATGAGTACTGAAACACTCTCGCTGACAAACGAAAATGTTGAAAAAGTCCTTGACGAGCTTAGACCTTTTTTAATTTCTGATGGAGGTAATGTAGAGATTGCAGAAATAGATGGTCCAATTGTCAAAGTCAGACTTCAAGGAGCATGTGGTAGTTGCCCAAGTAGCACTATGACTCTCAAAATGGGTATTGAAAGAAAGTTAAAAGAAATGATTCCTGAAATAAGCGAAGTTGTCCAGGTTTTATAAAATTTGTAACTGAAATATATATTATTTAGTTTTTAATTCCTTCAACAAAGATGATTCCATATCAAGGCAATTAATTGGAAGTCCTTGACCAATAGCGATTAAAAGAGGTGCAAGAATTCCTAAAGTAAAAACTAAATTTGATTGGCTTACATCATATTTACTCAAAGTAAAAGTTATTAAATAAATAATTGAAAAATAAGCATGTAGTGAAAAAAATTCTTTTGGCTTTAACACTGGCCACCTTAAAGTATTTCCCAAGAAATATAAAAAACCTGTCATAAATAAATAGTTACATGAAGATTAAACCAAATATAAACATAAACCTTTTTAGAGACTATTTATAAAAAAATTTACCTAAGATAATAATTAAAAAAACATTAAATATTCGTTTCTATTTGTAAAAGCTAGACATCAGCAAAGAAATACGTTTATAATAATTTTGGTAGCAATTGCTACTTTTTCGTTCACCCTCATTTGAGGGCGCAGTTCGAGTCATACCATGGAACGGGGGATGGCCGTGTTGTCACATCGAAACATGACTACTTTAACTTACAGAGGTAAAAACTACGTTCAAAATAAAGAAGCTGCTGAAAAGCAACTTGTTGAACTTACCTACAGAAGAAACGTATACACCAACAGAATGGATAACGCTTCTTCGAGTAATGAAAAAGCAGAATTAAATTACAGAGGTGTTAATTACACTAAGTAATTTAATTAAACAAATTAAAAGCCCCTTTTTCAGGGGCTTTTTTTTTGGCTATATTTATCAAGAGTCCTTTTAAAAATATGCCTGAAAGTTGCTGTAATACAAACACATCGAATAAAGCACCTAATCAATTCGATCATAAAGATGCAATTCAAGAAAGATATGGCTCAGCCGCGCAAGAAAAAGAAAGTTGTCTATGTACACCAGTTGGGTTTAATCCCGTTTTACTTGAAGCAATTCCTCAAGAGGTTATAGAGAGAGACTATGGGTGTGGTGATCCAACAAAATATGTTCAAAAAAATGATATTGTCTTAGACCTTGGAAGTGGTAGCGGCAAAAATGCTTTCATTTGTGCCCAAATTGTTGGGAAAGAAGGGAAAGTTATTGGAGTTGATCAGAATCCTGACATGCTTTCTTTATCAAGATCAGCCTCTAAAGAAGTTACAAAAAATATAGGTTTCAACAATACAGAATTTCTAGAAGGTTCAATTGAAAAACTTGATGAATTAGATAAAGATTTAAATCCATTAATCGCAGATAAATCAGTTGATATTATTTTAAGTAATTGCGTTTTAAACTTGGTAAGTCCAGAATCTAGAAATAACCTTCTAAATAACATAAAAAGAGTTTTAAACGATAATGGAAGAATTGCAATTAGCGATATCGTCTCTAACAAAAAAGTTCCTTTAAGATTGCAAAATGATCATGATTTATGGACAGGATGTATTAGTGGAGCATGGTATGAGCCAGAGTTTATAAGTGATTTTAAAGAACTAGGATTTAAAAATTTACAATTTGCAGAAAGGAGTGCTGAACCTTGGAAAGTAATTGAGGATATTGAATTTAGAACAGTAACTTTAGTAGGCAATATTTAAAAAAAATTCAAGAGTTAAAAAATATAATTTAAATTTTCCATGAGAGATCAAATACCAGCATTAAAAAATAAGTATTATTTCAACTATGGTGGCCAAGGACCATTACCAAAATCTTCTTTAGAAGCAATGGTTAAAACTTGGGAAATTATCCAAGATTTAGGACCATTTACCAATGATATGTGGCCTTTTATTTACAAAGAAATATTGACCACAAAAAGAATCATTGCGCAAAAATTAGGTGTGAATTCAAAGAATATAGCTTTAACCGAGAATATCTCTTCTGGAATGATTTTGCCTTTTTGGGGAATAAAAGTAGAAGAGGGAGAAGAGTTGTTAATAAGTGACTGTGAACATCCTGGCATAGTAGCTGCAAGTCGAGAATTTTGTAGAAGAAATAAATTAATATTCAAAATTTTGCCATTCCAAAAAATTAAAAATCTAAACGACGAAAATATAATTTTAGAGATTTTAAAAAATCTAAATAGTAAGACTAAGATCCTAATTATTTCTCATATCTTATGGAACTTTGGATATAAAGTTCCATTAAAACAAATTTCGATCGAATTAAAAAATAATCGAGAGAATTCTTATCTACTTGTTGATGGTGCTCAAACCTTTGGGCACATAAATCTTGAAGAAGAAGTTTTTTATTCTGATTTATATTCAATAACTTCTCATAAATGGGCATGTGGTCCAGAAGGACTTGGAGCTATTTATGTCTCAGATAGATTTATTAATGAAACGGATCCAACAATAATTGGTTGGAAATCATTAAAAAAAGAACAAGGCATCTATGAGCCTTCAGATAATCTTTTTCATGATGATGCAAGGAAGTTTGAAGTAGCTACCTCGTGTATTCCTTTACTTGCAGGGCTGCGGAATTCTTTAGATCTTCTGGATAAAGACTGCCATGAAAAAGAAAAAAAAGAATATATTAAAAGTTTAAGTGAAAAACTTTGGGATGAATTAAATCAATTAAAAGAAATTGAATTAGTTTTAGACAAAAAATACTTAAATGGGATAGTTAGTTTTAATATCAAAAATATTGAAGATAAGGATGAATTTGTGAAGAAACTTGGAGAAAAGAAAATTTGGATAAGAGTTTTAGAAGATCCAAAATGGTTTAGAGCATGCATACATCTGATGACTACAGAAGCTGAGATTGATTTACTTTCTAAGGAAATTAAAAAAATTATAAATTAAATAATTAGAAATTTTTAATGAGAGGTACTTGTATTTCAAGAAAATGAAGAGAATATAAAGAAAATGATAATTCAAATGGAATCAATTAAACCCCCAAAAAGAATTATTAAGAAACAGCTTAAAAATGTTAATAAAGCAATTATTGAAATTGCAGAAATGAAATTTAAAAATATTGAAGAAAAAGAAGAAAAATTAGATGCACTTGTTTTTTTAAAGAATCAAATATTAAGGAAGGCCGAGAAGTTAGAAATTAAATAACTAAATAACTTAAGAGAAAAACTTATCTTTAAAAAATAATTTTTTTTTCTTAATAACTTCTTAACGTAATAATTTTGGTTTTGTATGTCTTCATTATTTTACGCCTTGAATATTGAAGACAATAATATAAAAAAATAAATGATTATAAAAATTTCACCTTCTACTAAAAGATCAAATCAAGCAAAATATCCCAACAATCTGTATCAATCAGCTCTATTTAATATGAAGATAAAATTTGATTTACCAAGGAATTTCTGAG
>CACJUL010000023.1 GCA_902596585.1 uncultured Prochlorococcus sp. | reverse complement strand
CTTAGATGGTTCGAATAAACCTGGAGTATCAATTATATTAATGTTTCTTTTTAAAATTGGGATACGAATTTTATAACTATTAATTTCTTTTGTTGTACCTATTTTTGCTGAAGTTTTTCCAACAATATTTTTTAACAATGCTCTTGCTATGGATGTTTTTCCTGAAGACCCTGACCCAAATAGTGTGACTTTATAATCTCCAGTCATGAGTTGAGACTCAAGTTTATTTTTTTGATAATTTAAAAGTTCAACTTTTACTTGATCATTAATTTTTTTATTGATTTTATCTATTCCTTCCAAACTTATCTTTGCAGCACCATATGTATTTTTAAATGAAAGTGTGTTCTTTTTTTCATTAAATAAAACTTTATAAACTATCTTTTTAAATAATTTTTTATCAACATTATAAAAGATAAACATACTTATTATTAAAAATAAAAATGTATAGATATTCAATATTCTTACTATTAACGAAAATAAAATATATAGAAATAAAATTAAAATTAGATATTTTATATACTTAATTTTAAAGTAATTCATATTATCTTTTGTATTTAAAAAAACTATAAATTAAAATAAATAATCCAATATTTATAGATATATCAGCAATATTAAAAACTGGAAAATTTATAAAATTCAAATTTATAAAATCAATTACAAAACCTTTAAAAGTTCTGTCAATACCATTTCCTACAGTACCGCCAAGTATAAAACTGTAAGATAGTATATCTAATAAGCTAAGGTTATTTCTCCTTAATATTAAATAAGTAAGTAATATTGTAAAAATAATACTTATGCAAGATAAAAATATTCTATTTCCACTAAATATGTTAAATGCTGCTCCGTAATTTTTTACGAAGTCTAATCTAAATAAAAGAAAATTTATATTTATAACTTTTTTATAATTATAAAAAATAAAATATTTAGAAAATTGATCAATTAGAATAATGAAAATACTTAAAGTTAAAAAATATAATTTTGTTTGTATCTTGTTAATCATTATGTGCAATTTTTAAACGTTTAATAGGTTTAATAACTAAAAACAGTGGAAAAAGCATTAAAAAATGATATCCAATTTTACCTATAGAGTATTTCCCTAAATTATATAAAAATATATCAAAGTGGCTGTAAAATATAATTTGTATAAGGTTATAAAGTATTCCAGTTAAATGCATAGAAACTATTCCTAAAAATCCATATTTTAAAAAGTTTGCTAAATAAATATTGTTTCCAATATTTAAATTATCAATAATTCTTACTAATGGATATACACCTAATAAATAACCAAAATTTGGAGTAAGTAAATAACCTACAGAACCTCCTTGATGAAAGACTGGAGTTACAAATAACCCTAAAATTATATAAATAGAAAATGCTCTGAAAACAACTTCTTTATTAAAGATAAGTGTTAGAAGTATTATAATTGGAAATTGCCATGTGATTGGTATATCTAAGTTATTAATGGATTTATCAATCAATTGTAGTGGAATATAAACAGGTAGCATTGTTGTTATTACAATTAATTGAATACTAACTATTAATTCAATTAACTTATATAAATTGAACATGATTATAAATGTAATTTATAAACTTCTTAATGCAACAATAGGATCTAATTTAGAAGCTCTTTTTGCTGGTAAAACACCAAAGATTAAACCTATTGATCCTGAAATGATCATTGTGGAAAATGTTGTAGTAATTCCTACAGAAGCAGGTAGTGGAGTTATCAGTGATAAAAGAAAAACACCTGTTAATCCAGTTGTTGTTCCTATTAATCCTCCAATTGTAGATAAAATCAATGCCTCAATTAAAAATTGAATTAATATATCTGATTGTTTAGCTCCTATTGCTTTTCTAAGACCAATTTCTTCAGTCCTTTCGCTAACGGAAACGAGCATAATATTCATTATTCCTATTCCTCCAACTACTAAGGATACTGCCCCAATACCTGCTAATAAAAACGTAAGCCCACTTGTAATATTAGTTACTATGTTTAAAGCATCTTCTTGTGATCTAACTGCAAAGTCATCATCTCTTATTATTTTATGTCTTTGCCTTAATAAGTTGGTGATTTGAAATTTAGCTGCACTTGTTGCATTTTTATTTATTGCTTCAACACTAATGAAGCTTAAACTTACTCCATATGTAGGATCCTTCCCTGTAATCCTATTTACCATAGTGGTTAGAGGAATATAAGCATTTTTGTCCTGATTACTTCCAAATACAGCACCTTTTGGTTTTAATATTCCGATTATTTCATAAGTATGATCTTTAATTCTGATTTTTTTGCCCAGGGATGAGGATTTATCTTTGAAAAATTCTTCATTAAGATCAGGACCTATTACAACATAACTTCTTGCACTATTAATATCACTTTTTGAAAAGAATCTTCCTTTATCTACTTCAAAGCTTCTCACATCAAGAAATTCAGGGGTAATTCCTGCAATTGATATATTAAGGCTTTTAGAATTTGATTGCACAATTTCGTTGGCAGAAATTTGAGGAGCAACCTTTTTAACTGTTGGAACTTGATTACTAATTGCTAATGCATCTTCTAAAACAAGATTTTTAGGAAATGAAATACCTCTTCTTCTTGTGTCATTATTTCCAGGAACAATAAATAATACATTTGCACCTAAATTACTTAATTGGTTTTTTGCTAACGTTTGAGCACCTCTTCCTAGCCCAACAAGTGTAATAACTGATGCATTACCTATAATTATTCCAAGCATTGTTAACGAACTTCTCAATTTGTTTGATACCAATGTTTTTGTAGCCATTCCTAAGGCTTCTTTTAAAGAGATATTCCTAGACATATTTATATTTATCTATTGCATCTTCATCATCTTCAATTTGCCCCATATATATAACTCCTTCATTCAGCTGTAATGTGATAAGGTCGCCATTACTTATTTTAGGATTATCTATATTTTCTAAATTACAAATTGTAGAAATCTTTTTATTATTTTTGTTAAACAAAGCATAAACATCATCTATATTTTGGTTCGTAACAATACCAGCAATATTTTTACACAGTGGAATATTTTCCATTAATTCCTTTGGAACAAATATTATTTCTCCTGGACAAATTAATGATATATCTAGATCATTTTTTATTATTCTTGCTTTACCCGTAACACCTATTTCCCCAATTGAAATTCCTCTTGAAACAATTTTTCTTACTAAACCGACTTTTATTAAATCTGTAGATCCGCTTATTCCAGTTAATGTACCTGCTGTTTGAACTACCAAATCGCCTTGATTTAGGATCCCCATCTCTTGTGCAATTTGCATAGCTAAACTAAATGTTTTGGCTGTTCTATCATCATTCTCTACTACTATAGGAGTAACTCCCCAAACAAGTTGTAATCTTCTAGCAACACTCCTCTCTGTTGTAGTTGCCAATATAGGTGTTGGCGGTCTAAATTTACTTACATTTCTAGCAGTAGAACCTGATTTTGTTAAAGGAATAATGGCTCCTGCGTCAAGTTGTCTAGCAATATTACTTACTGCTGCACTTATAGCATTTGGGATTGTACTAGGTAAATGGCTATCAATAGATTTAAGTGGATAATCTCTTTCAATTCTTCTTGCTATGGTTGCCATCGTTTCAACTGCCTCTACAGGATAATCACCAACTGCAGTTTCATTTGAAAGCATTACTGCATCAGTTCCATCTAGAATTGCATTAGCAACATCACTAACTTCCGCCCTAGTAGGTCTTGGATTCGAAGCCATTGAATCAAGCATCTGAGTCGCTGTAATTATTGGTATACCTAATGAATTTGCTTTTCTAATTAATTCCTTTTGTAAAAGAGGTACTTCTTCAGCAGGCATTTCTACACCCAAATCCCCTCTTGCAACCATAACACCGTCACATAAAGGTAATACTGTATCAATTTGATCTATTGCTTCAAATTTTTCTATTTTTGCGACTACAGGAATTGAATGTCCATTTTTATTTATTAAATCTTTTATCTCGTTTATATCGGATGGATTTCTTACAAAACTTAGGGCTATCCAATCAACTCCTTCAGATAAACCGAATTTTAAATCTTCTTTATCTTTTTCTGTTAAAGCTTTTACTGATAATTGAACATCTGGGAAGTTTACACCTTTATTATTTGAAAGAACACCCCCTACAGTTACCAAACATTCTAAAAGATTAGCTTCTTTATCTACTTTTTCTACAATCATTTCTATCTTGCCATCATCTAAAAGAATTCTTTTTCCTTCGCTAACTTCTTGAGCAAGTTTGTTATAGGTAACATTAGCAATAGTATTTGTACATTCAACTTCATTGGATGTCAGTGTAAATTTATCACCTTTTTTTACTTTTACAGGACCATCTTTAAAGCGTCCTAATCTAATTTTTGGCCCCTGGAGATCCTGTAATATACCAATGTCTATATCTAACTTTTTTGATACTTTTCTAATAGTTTTTATTCTTTCAGCATGATCGTTATGATCTCCATGTGAGAAATTTAATCTGAATGTTGTTACTCCAGCTTTAATTAAATCTGTAATTATCTCCTCAGATTGAGTTGCAGGGCCAATAGTTGCTACAATTTTTGTTCTTCTTTTTAAATCAATATTCGACATATATAGATAATATTGCTAGATATAAATAAATTTACCATACCCAAAGTTAGTTATTTCAGTCATGGATTTTAAAACTTATCAGAAAAAAGCTAGAGAAACAGCACAATATCCAAATTTAGGCACAAATATTATTTATCCAACACTTGGTTTAGTTGGCGAAGCTGGTGAGGTAGCAGAAAAAGTAAAAAAAGTTATAAGAGATAAAAATGGAATATTTGATAACGATTCAAAACTAGGAATTAAGAAAGAGTTAGGAGATGTTTTGTGGTATATCTCAAATCTTTGCACAGAATTAAACTTTAATTTAGAAGATGTAGCGATACAAAACCTTGAAAAATTAAAATTGAGAGCTGCTAAAGGAATGATTGCCGGTTCTGGAGACGAAAGATAAATTCAGCTATATCCTAAACTTGCATACTGGAGATTTGTAATTAAGTTTTGAATAACATTTAAAAGTAAAAAAGCTAATAATGATGATATATCAAATCCTCCTATGGGAGGAATAATACCTCTAAAAATGTTTAAATATGGATCTGTGATAGATGATAATGCAGATAAAATACCGTTACTCCAATCTATACCGGGGAACCATGTAAGTAAAATTCTTATTATTAATATGAAAGAATAAATAGATAAAGTTTGGCCTAAAACTGCGAAAATCTCAGATAACATTATGTTGTCGTATTTTATTATATTCTAACATTAACTTATTATTGCTGTTTATTATTGCGGCTTCCTATGTTTGAGAGATATTCATTACTCACAGCAAAAGTTTGAAAAAACTTTTCTGATAATGATAACCAATATGATCTACCTTCTTTTTGCTTCCTTTTGACAATAAATTTCTTTTCTAATAATTCTTTAATATGATCGTAGGCCCCTGAACCTCGAAGAAGAATAAGATCAGATTGAAGGATCTTTTTTTTGATTGCAATAGTTGCTAATGTTCTTAATTCTGATGTTTTTAAATCAGAAGGCAGTAAATCCTCCACGAAATCATTAAGAGAAGTTTTTAGTTCAAGAGAAAAACTATTATTAACTTCATTTAATTCGATAGCTGAGGATGGATTAGAGTACTTAATTTTAAGATCTTTAATTGCATCATTTATTGAGTTGATATCAGAATTAGTAATTTCTGAAAGATCCCTTTTTGTTATAGGCCTACCTTTTAAATATAGAACAGCTTCAACTTTAGTAACTAGATCTATATCAGATAGTGGCTTGGTACTCAGGTCAGACTGATTGATTTTTATTACCGAAATCTTACCTAATTTACCTCATATTTAATCTGATGCACCAAGAAATAATTTATATGTATCGTTTTGAGTTTCATCCCAGAACTTATAACCTAAAATTTTAACAAAATTTTTCCACTCTAAAATTTCATTTCTATCTATTAAAACTCCAATAACTATTTTTCCTACATCAGCACCATAATTCCTATAATGAAAGATGCTTATAGACCAATTAGATTTCATATTTTTTAGGAAATTTATTAATGCTCCAGGTCTTTCAGGAAATTCAAATCTGTATAAAAGCTCTACGAGGTTTCTATTATTCATATCATTAAAATTTATAGGTAATCTTCCACCCACCATATGTCTAAGATGATTTTTAGATAATTCATCATCACTAATATTTATAAATGAATACTCTGAATTTTTAAATTTATCTAAAAGATTATTTTTATCAATAAATCCGTAGACTTGTACTCCTATAAATATCTGAGCATTATTAGAATTAGACATTCTATAGCTAAATTCTGTTAAATTTCTGTTATCAAGTAACTTACAAAAATCAATTAAACTACCAGCACGTTCAGGAATTTCTACAGCCATCATAACTTCTTTACACTCTCCAAGTTCAGCTCTTTCTGCTACAAATCTAAGCCTCTCGAAATTCATATTTGCACCACAAGCAATTGCAACCATTCTTTTATTTGTAAAATTTGAATTCAAAATATCTTTTTTCATACCTGCAATTGATAATGCACCTGCGGGTTCTAGTATTGATCTAGTATCCTCAAAAACATCTTTTATAGCTGCACATATTTCATCGGTATTAACCCTAATCATTTTATCTATATATTTTCTTCCAATATCAAAAGTATTTTTACCAATTTTTTTAACCGCTACTCCATCAGCAAACTGACCAACAGCAGGTAATTCTATAATTTTTGATTCTTCCAAGGATTTCGTCATGGCGTCTGCGTCTTCTGGCTCTACACCAATTATTTTTACTTCAGGCCATATCTTTTTAATATATAGTGATATACCTGATATTAATCCTCCACCACCAACAGCAATATAAATTGCATAAGGTTTATCTTTTAGTTGTTGTTCGATTTCAGCAGCTATAGTTCCTTGTCCTGCTATTACATCTGGATCATCAAAAGGATGAATAAAGCATAAATTTCTTTCTTTGCTAATCCTGATAGCTTCACCGTAAGTCTCATCATAGTTATCACCAAATAAGATAACTTTTGCTTTTAAATTTTTTACTGCATTAACTTTTACTAGAGGGGTTGTAATGGGCATCAATATGGTCGCTTGGCAATTCAACTTAAGTGCACTAAGTGCAACCCCTTGAGCATGATTACCCGCACTTGATGTAATTACTCCATTAGCAAGCTGTGATTTAGTGAGCTTGCGCATCTTATTATAAGCACCTCTTATTTTAAATGAAAAAACATCTTGAAGATCTTCTCTTTTCAGAAAAACTTCGTTATTAAGTTTATTACTTAAATTATGTGCTTTTTCGAGTGGTGTTTTTTTTGCAACTTCATAGACTTCAGCTTGAAGTATTTTTTCAAAATAATCATTCATATATATATATTTAGCATTAATTATTAATCTAATAAAACATTACATGATCTATTTCAAAAAAAATACTCATTTTGCACCTCGGCGTTTTAGATTATATAGATAACAAATTTTATTCAATGCTTTTAAGTGAGTTAAGTCACCCAAATCAACTTCATGGCTTAACAGTTTCACAATTAGAGGAAATTGCTTGTCAAATTAGAGAAAGACATCTTCAAGTGGTATCAACTAGTGGAGGACATCTTGGTCCTGGATTAGGGGTGGTAGAGCTAACATTGGCCTTATATCAAACTCTAGATCTCGATTACGATAAAGTTGTTTGGGATGTAGGACATCAAGGTTATCCACATAAATTAATTACAGGACGTTTCAGTAAATTTGATTCTCTAAGGCAACAAAATGGAGTCGCTGGATATCTAAAAAGAAGTGAAAGTAAATTTGATCATTTTGGTGCTGGACATGCAAGTACTTCTATTTCTGCTGCTTTAGGAATGGCAATAGCAAGAGACAGAAAAGGTGAAAATTATAAATGTGTCGCTGTTATTGGAGATGGAGCACTAACTGGAGGAATGGCATTAGAAGCTATAAATCATGCAGGTCACTTACCAAATACCCCTTTAGTTGTTGTATTAAACGATAATGACATGTCTATTTCACCTCCGGTTGGAGCCCTTTCATCTTATTTAAATAAGGTTAGGGTAAGTCCACCATTGCAATTTTTGTCCGATAGTGTTCAAGAAAGTGTAAAAAATATTCCCTTAATTGGTAAGGATATCCCAGAAGAACTAAAAAATATTAAAGGAAGCGTTAGAAGACTATCTGTCCCTAAGGTTGGAGCTGTTTTTGAAGAACTTGGATTTACATATATGGGCCCAATTGATGGTCATGATATTGGAAATTTAATTAAGACCTTCAACGCTGCCCATAAACTTAAAAGACCTGTACTTGTACATGTTGTCACCACAAAAGGGAAGGGTTACCCATATGCAGAAGCCGATCAGGTTGGATATCATGCACAGTCTGCATTTGATCTTACAACGGGCAAATCTATTCCATCAAAGAAACCTAAGCCTGTTAGTTATAGTAAAATATTTGGTCAAACCTTATTAAAAATATGTGAGCAAGATAGCAAAGTCGTTGGTATTACAGCTGCAATGGCTACAGGTACTGGTTTAGATATATTGCAGAAAAATATACCTGATCAATACATCGATGTAGGAATAGCAGAACAACATGCAGTTACTCTTGCGGCAGGAATGTCTTGCGATGGTCTTAAACCTGTTGTAGCTATTTATAGTACTTTTCTTCAACGTGCTTTCGACCAATTAATTCATGATGTAGGGATACAAAATTTACCTGTATCGTTTGTACTTGATAGAGCTGGGATAGTTGGGGCTGACGGTCCTACTCATCAAGGTCAGTACGATATCAGTTATATGAGATCTATACCTAATTTTGTATTGATGGCACCAAAAGATGAGTCTGAATTGCAGAGAATGTTAATAACTTCAATTAACCATAATGGCCCTACAGCTCTAAGAATACCAAGAGGTTCTGGATTAGGGGTGGCTGTAATGGATGAGGGTTGGGAACCATTGAATATAGGCGAAGCTGAAATACTTGAAGAAGGAGAAGATATTCTAATTATTGCTTATGGATCAATGGTTGCATCAGCTATTGAAACTGCAAAGATCCTAAAAAATATGAACATTAATGCATGTATTGTTAATGCAAGATTTGTAAAACCTCTAGATAAAAATCTTATTATGCCTTTAGTAAGTAGAATTCAAAAAGTGGTAACTATGGAAGAAGGAACCTTGATTGGTGGATTTGGTTCTGCAATAGTTGAATTACTTAACGATAATGAAATAAACATTCCTGTATACAGGATAGGTATACCTGATGTTTTAGTTGATCATGCTTCACCTGACCAGAGTAAAGAAAAATTAGGACTTAAGCCTGATCAGATGGCAGATAAAATTGTTAAGAAATTTAAGTTAAATAATTAAAAATTTAATAAATAAAATTTTATAAAACACCACGTGAGGCTAATCCTAAGATTGCACCAATACCGAAAATATGGCCTAGGCAATTAGCACCTACAACTGATGCGTGACTTAAACCACCATAGAATTTTGAATTAGGTATTTCAAAACCTTCATTTGGTTTTCTTATAGTTGCTCTAGCAATTGCATAAGCAAAAACATTACATGCAATCATTACGACGGCACACTTTGGAGACCAAGAAAAAGTTGCTGGATCTGCAGCTGCAAATAATGTAGTAAACATAAAAAATTGTTATTTTCATATATTCTCTAATACTTTTACCTAAAAAACACAAAATTGTAAAAGGTCTTAAGAGTTGTTTACTTCTATGCTATTTAAAAACCTTATAAATCCAAACAAAATAACAAAATCACTTAAAGTTAGGAAGGATTCTGCTAAACCATGCAGAAAGTCAACCTCAACAAGAGTCTTATTATAGTAATTTAGAGTGAAGATAGATACCAATATAGTTATCAAAACGAATAAAACAGTTAAGGTAAATCCTGTTTTTACAAAATTATTAACAGATTTTATTTTATATAAGTAGAACAAAAATATTGCATAAGGAATTATTGATACTGCGAACAAAAATGTGTTATCGATTAAACCTAATTTTTCTATAAATTTTAAAAAAAAATCATTCATAAGTCTCTTTTCCTCTAAAAATTTTTATTGCTGCTAAGGCTAATGTTGAATTTCCTATAAATGTAAATATTCCTTGAAGTGATACTAGACCGTAAAGATTTTCCTGGTTGTCATAGATATGCCATGTGATAGCACACATAGCACCTATTAAGTTTGGGACCATAGCAAGGCTTAACCAAAAAAATAAATTATATTTTTCATATGTAGAAATTTTTCTTATGACAAATATGGCAACAATCCATTCTATTACTGATGAGATATGTATTAACCAAGTTCCAAGTGATAATTCGTGCAAAATTTTATATTTTTTTCTTTAAAACGTTGAGAACTTCTTTAGCATGATTTATAGGTAAAACACTTATCCATCTATAAGAAATTTCCCCATCTGGAGAAATCAAAAAAGTATTTCTATCTGAGAATGGAGGAATCCAGGAACCATATTTATCACTAATAATTCCGTCAGGATCAGATAATAAAGTGTAGTTTATGGACTTCTCGCTGCAGAAACTTTCATGAGAATCTTGATTATCGGCACTAATGCCAACAATCTCGGCATTATTTTTTGAAAAATCTTTTTTTAATTCTGAAAAACCCTTAGCTTCAAGGGTGCACCCTGCTGTGAAGTCTTTAGGGTAGAAATACATAACAAGCCATTTACCTTGAAAATCACTTAATTCCCAAGTTGTTTTTGTTTTTATGTTTTTATTAAAACCTTCTAACTGAAAGTTGGGAGCAATATCTCCAACTTCAGGAGCAAAATCAAAAGAGAAGGCTGTATTACAATTAAATAAGAGAATAAATGGTATTAATAGACTTGCAACTAAATTCCTCATCAAATTTAGAATTTTTTTAAATCAACTCCATTTGATTTAGCAAATTTATCTAAACCTACTTTTTGTATAGATTTTAGGGCTTTGGTACTTATTTTAATATTTACCCATTTTTTTCCCTCTTCCCACCATAGTCTCCTTTTTTGAAGATTTACTTGCTGCAATTTTTTTGTACGAATATGTGAGTGACTCACTGCCATCCCGTTATTAGCTTTTGCACCAGTAAGTTCGCAAACTCTTGACATATTTATTGAGTTATATCTTTAAAAATTTTAACACATTACTCAATTTGTTGAATTAAGTAATTCAGAAATTAATTCGGCATTATTATTTTGTAAATTAATTATCTGTTCTTGATCTAATCCGCCAACGGAAAGCTTAGCCATATCGTAAACATGATTAGCAATTTTAGATGCCAATGGATTTTCAATAGGATCTTTTTTATCAATAATTATTTTGTTGCCTGTAATTTTATTAAGACCAACAATAAGAGGATGTTCTTTGTTAATTAAAAGCACATGATATTCAGGTAAGCCAGGCATCTTTTGCTCCATGTAAGCTCCCATATCATTAATTCTTCTCATTTGTTCTGGAAGCAAGATCATCGCTGGTGGAGCATCTTTACTTGAAAGTGACTGCACTTTAACTGTTACTTTCTCATTGTTAAGGGCCTTAACTATCGTATCTCTAAGATTATCTATATTTGATTTGCCATCCTTATCCACAATTTCTTTAGATTCTTTATCTTCTAGTTCATTTATTTCTGAATCTACTCTTTGGAATTGATAATCTTCATTTTTACTTTCCAACCATGGAAGAAATTGTGCGTCAATTAAGGGATCTGATTTAATAACTTCTTTATTATCAGATAAACAGATATTTAATGCACTAGATTGTGCAATCAAATCTGAACAGTAAATTATTTTTTTAGAATCAGTTAATTTATTTCGCTCTTTGTAATTTGCGAGAGTTGTGAAATATTTATCATTAGACTTTATGAGAGTTTTATTTTCAATATCTTTAGTTACGTCTTTCTCTGAATTTATAATTGTTTCGAAAATTATACTGTTATTTACTAAATCAGCAAATTTTTCATCTTCGATAGCACCAATTTTAATAAAAGCAGAGATTGAATCCCAAATTTCTGCATAAAATTCTGGCGAATTATTTATCAAATCCTTCAGTTTATTAGCGATTTTTTTTGAGATAAATGATGATATAGACCTTACTTTTCTATCTGTTTGTAATGCACTTCTACTAACATTTAGTGGTATATCTGTAGAGTCGATTACTCCTCTTAGAGGTAAAAGGTATTTTGGTACTATCTCTTTAATTGAATCGCTTACGAAAACTTGATTGCAAAATAGTTTTATTTCTCCTTTTTCCCAATCAGCTCTACCTGACAACTTTGGAAAATACAATATCCCTTGTATGTCATATGGATAATCTGTATTTAGATGAATCCATAACAGTGGATCTCCCTGGAATGGATAAAGATATTTATATAATTCAATATAATCATCATCTTTTAATTCACTAGGTTGTTTTCTCCAAGGAGGATTTTTCTTATTAATAGTCTCTCCTTCTAATAAGACATCTATTGGCATAAAGTCACAATATTTTTTTATTAGTGATTTAATTCTTTCAGGCTCAATAAACTCTTTTTCTTCTTCAAGTAGGTGAAGTACCACATCTGTACCAATAGTCTCTCTTTCTGATTCTTCTAAAGTGAAGTTTGGAGATCCATCGCAAGACCATTTGAAAGCATTTGATTCTCCAATTGCTGATTTAGTTAAAATATCAACTCTATCTGCAACCATGAAACTTGAATAAAAACCGAGTCCAAAATGGCCTATGAATTCATCATTATCTTTTTTATATTTAGTTAGAAATTCTTCTGCACTAGAAAATGCAACTTGGTTTATGTATTTCTTAATTTCCTGATCATTCATTCCAATTCCATTATCGGAAATTGTTATGGTATTTTTTTCACGGTTAATTGATATTTTTACTTGAGCCTCCTCATTATTTTCGCAATCACCTGCCATAGAGGCCATTCTTCTTTTACTAATTGCGTCAACACCATTACTAACAAGTTCTCTTAAAAAGATTTCATGGTCAGAATATACTGCCTTCTTGATAATTGGGAAAATATTTTCGGTATTAATACGAATTTCGCCTTTTTCCATTTAAAAAAAAATCAAACATATAAATCCTATTTCGTAAAAACTAGTTAATCAAGTTTAATTAGGAGTATTGTCCGAACAAGATATGAATTAAAAAGTTAATTAAATTATTAAAAAGGTTTTATTTAACCCACAAAATCTCATTACAATTATTTTCCTTCATTATTTGATTGGCTTTAGCCAAGTCATTACATGGATTTAAATGTAGTACAGCAATATTTCCTCTTTTCTGTTGTGCTTTTTGTTCATTCATACCTTTTTCTAACAAATAAGAATCTTTAAACATCAATAAAATCTTTTTTTTATCTGTCTTTTCTTCCTTAATTAAATTTCTTAAAGTGTCTACAGAAATTGTAAATCCAATCCCATTAAAGATTTTCTCATTAGGACTAAAGAATCTTACTAACTCATCATATCTTCCGCCTTTTGCAATGACGCTTTTATTTTTACCATTATCCGCTATTAGTTGAAAAACTATTCCTTCATATAAATTCAAGTGAGGTTGAAAAGTGGGATCAAGTTGTAATTTAACACCATATCTATTTGATATTTTTGATAATGTTTCAAATAAAAAATTTAGGTCATCTAAAGTTTTACTATTTCCATAAATAGATTTTAATTTTTTTAATATTGCAATTGGTTCTCCTCGTGTGAATAAAAGATCTTTAAGAATATACTTATCATTTTCATCTATTCTTAATTTAGATAAATTATCTTGATCAAAATTAACCAGACTTTTCTTAATTTCTTCAAAATTATTATTCTTATATTTGTTCAGTATCAAGCTCATTAATTTTGTGGTACTAACTAGTAGACATAAATTAGAACCATCTTTCAAATTAATATTATCGATTGCATCAAACAAAATATTAATAACTTCAATTTCTGGGCATTTTGTATCATATCCAATTAATTCAATTCCACTTTGCAGTTTTTCTTGTAATTTAATAGAGTTTTTATTATCTTTTTTATCAAAGACCATCCCGTTGGTAAATAATCTTATAGGTCTTTTCTTATTTATCAATCTAGTAGATGACAATTTAACAATCGATGTTGTCATTTCTGGTCTAAGACATAGTGAATTGTTACTTACTATTCCCACAACCTGATTTTCGTCAATAACGCCACTACCTTTTATTGTCTCTAAAGTATTTATAAATGATGGTGAAACCTCTTCATAGCCCCATAGTTTATAAATAATATTTAAATTATTTACGATGTTTGAGTTATTTTTTACATCGACTAATTTTATTTCCTGTATATCTGTCATTTTATTACTTAACGAATTTTATGTATAGAGATTTTTTTTAAATGGGGAGACTTTTTCTAGTTCATTTTTTAATTCATTCTCAAGACTGGGAGAACAAGCTAAAATTCTTCCTGAACTTAAATTAAATTCGCCTGATGGATAATCAGAAATAATACCACCGGCCTCTTTAACAATAATAGCACCGGCCGCTAGGTCCCATACTTCTAATCCTCTTTCCCAGTATCCATCTACCTTACCTGCTGCAACAAATGCTAGATCAACTGCTGCTGCTCCTCCTCTTCTGACTCCTCTTGTTTTATGTGTTAAATAACAAAATTCAGCATAATTATTATCTTCTGTCTCAAATCTGTCATAAGAAAAACCTGTTACAAGCAAACTTTCAGAAAGATTAGAGGGATTCGATACTTTAAGTTCACTATCATTGCAGAATGAACCTATACCTATACAGGCTGAATATAGTTCGTTTAAGTAAGGTACTGAAATAGCCCCTATGATTGGCTTATTTTTATACACAAGTCCAATAGAAGTTCCAAAAAAAGGATATCCATGGGAATAATTTGTCGTACCGTCTAATGGGTCTATACACCACGTTAAATCAGAAGATTTTGATAATTTACCCGATTCCTCTGCGTTTATAGATATGTTGGGCGTCTTATCTAATAAATATTCTTTTATTTTATTTTCAACTTCTAAATCTACATTGGTAACTAAATCACCCTTCCTACCCTTTGACGATATTTTCTGAATTTTATTGTAATTAATTTTTAAAATTTCATTGCCAATTAGTGCCGATTCCTTTGCTATTTCATACAAACTTGAGAAATTTATTTGATTTGCAAGTTCTTCTACTTTACTTAATTCAAACATGGTAATTAATCTTCCTCAAATTCCCAAGGTGGCGCGACTCTTGTGTTCCCCCTCCCAAAATATTGTCCAAATTGTAAATCATATACTTCATCTTCGAATGTAGTTTCAACCTCAAGATCTGAAGTTGCTTTAGCAACACATAGAAGTGCATAACCTTTGTCTTTTAAAGCTTGAGATACACCCATGGCTTCAGGTTGTTGCAAAGTACCAGATATTATTTTAAC
>CACJUL010000022.1 GCA_902596585.1 uncultured Prochlorococcus sp. | reverse complement strand
ACAAATTTCACTTTGTGAATCACCCTCTAATGCTCATATATTTTTTACTGCTCATGGAGTTCCTAAGAGTTATGTAGAGGAAGCTGGAGACCCATATAAACAACAAATTGAAGATTGTTCTTTATTGATAATAAATGAATTGGAAAAATATTTAGGTCATAGCAACTCTTATTCATTATCTTATCAAAGTAGAGTTGGACCAGTTGAATGGTTGAAGCCTTACACAGAAGAAGTATTAGAAGATCTTGGAAGGTCTAAAGTGAATGATCTGATTGTTGTCCCCATAAGTTTTGTTGGAGAGCATATTGAAACATTGCAAGAAATTGATATTGAATATAAAGAAATTGCTGAAAAAGCTGGTATTAAAAACTTTCGCAGGGTAAAGGCTTTAAATACTCATCCAACTTTTATTGAGGGTCTTAGTGATTTAGTAGTTGCATGTTTGGAAGGGCCCCTAATTAATATTGAAGAGGCTTCCCAATTGCCTGAAAAAGTTAAACTTTATCCCCAAGAGAAATGGCAATGGGGTTGGAATAATAGTTCTGAGGTTTGGAATGGAAGAGTTGCTATGATAGTTTTCTTGATACTTTTTATTGAACTTATTTCAGGATCTGGCCCATTACATAGGCTAGGAATTTTATAAAGATCAACTTAAGATTTCCTAAAGAAGCTTAAATTTTAATGAGAGATTTTTGAATACTTTTCTGACATTACATTTCTAAATGAGGCAAAAGTTTTTGATTAAGTTTAATATTTATAGTAATTATTGATTTCGTTTGTGACTCTTACTTCGAGATCCTTTTCAAAGGGTAGTTCAAAAAATGAAAACCCAGTTTGGATAACTGGTGCAGATGCACTAATGGATTCTCTTAAAATTCATGGGGTAAAAGTTATATTTGGCTATCCCGGAGGAGCGATACTACCAATATATGACGCAGTTCATAAGGCAGAACAAGATGGTTGGTTAAAGCACTATATGGTGAGACATGAACAAGGAGGCTCTCATGCGGCTGATGGATATGCAAGATCTACAGGTGAAGTGGGAGTATGTTTTGGGACCTCAGGTCCAGGTGCAACAAATTTGGTTACTGGTATTGCTACTGCTCAAATGGATTCAGTCCCTCTTGTCGTAGTTACAGGTCAAGTACCAAGACCTGCTATTGGGACTGATGCTTTCCAAGAAACTGATATTTTCGGCATAACTCTTCCAATAGTTAAACACTCATGGGTAATAAGAGATCCTTCTGACATAGCCAAGGTAGTTTCAGAAGCTTTTTTTATTGCTTCTTCTGGAAGGCCTGGCCCTGTTTTAATTGATATTCCTAAGGATGTAGGTCAAGAATTCTTTAACTACCAAAGAGTTTTACCCGGTGAGATTATTCCTAAGGGATTTAAAAGAAATGGAGATATAAATGATTCTGATATCAAAAAAGCGATCAAATTGATAGAGGAGTCTGAGAGACCACTTCTTTATGTTGGTGGTGGTGCAATATCTTCAGGAGCTCATGATGAAATAAGAACTTTGGCGAATAATTATCAAATACCAGTAACGACTACATTAATGGGGAAGGGCGCTTTTGATGAAAAAGATAAATTATCAGTTGGGATGTTGGGTATGCACGGAACTGCTTACGCAAACTTTGCTGTTACAGAATGTGATCTTCTGGTAGCTATTGGAGCTAGATTCGATGATAGGGTGACAGGAAAATTAGATACTTTTGCTCCAAACGCAAAGGTTATTCATATAGATATTGATCCAGCAGAAGTTAATAAAAATAGACGTGTAGATGTTGCAATTGTCTCTGATGTTTCAAAAGCTGTTCGCAAAATTAATGAAAAATCTCTTAATAACAAATTTGCTTTTAAGACGAAGAATTGGCTAGAAAAAATTGATTTTTGGAAAAATAAACACCCTTTGTATCAACCTCCTGAAGAAGGAGAAATTTATCCTCAGGAAGTTCTTTTAAAAGTTAGGGAACTTTCACCGGAAGCTTATGTAACTACAGACGTTGGACAGCATCAGATGTGGGCTGCTCAATATCTTAGGAATTCCCCAAGAAAATGGATAAGTAGTGCAGGCTTAGGAACTATGGGTTTTGGATTGCCAGCGGCAATTGGAGTGAAGGCAGCACTACCTAATTCAGATGTAATTTGCATAGCAGGAGATGCAAGTGTTTTAATGAATATTCAAGAATTAGGTACTTTGTCCCAATATGGATTAAACGTAAAGTTGATCATTATTAATAATCGCTGGCAAGGGATGGTAAGGCAATGGCAGGAAAGTTTCTACAACGAAAGGTATTCCTCATCGGACATGAGTTGTGGCGAACCTGATTTTGTAAAACTTGCTGACTCTTTCGGAGTTAAGGGATATCTAATCTCTGACAGAAAACAGTTACAGAATGAATTGCAAAATGCGTTTAATCATGACGGCCCTGCCTTGATTAATATTCTTGTTAGGAGAGGAGAAAATTGTTATCCAATGGTACCTCCCGGAAAAAGTAATGCTCAAATGGTTGGATATGTTAATTGTAAAGACTAAATTTTTTAAAATTACTAATTTTAAAAATAACTTTAAGATAATTGAAAAACTTAAATATTACTAAATTGAAAAAATTATCAAAAATTTTAATTATTTTTTGCTTAGTTTTTCTTAATCCTGTAATAGTTAACTCGGCTGAAATTCTTCAAATTAAAAGTTCAAATACTATTTTGGTGGGGGATCAAAATAGGAATTTAACTATTGGATTATTTTGTGTAGATGTAAATGAAAATGACGAGCTCGAAGCAACTAATTTACTTAAAAGTGAATTTCCAAGGGGAAGCAAAGTAAAAATAAAACCTTTTGGTTTTAATGAGAATTTATTGTTAGCAAAAGTTTTTAATATTAAGAGTAATAAGGAGATGACCGAATTATTAGTTGCTAAAGACTTAACTAGAGAAAATTGTCCAAATTAACAATCTTTAAGAGCAAATAAAATTCCATTGCCTAGATTTTGTTTTGTCCCTTCTCCAGGAATTAAATTCATTAGTTAATTTATATGTGCATAAATTGGAGATGTCTATATTTGTGTGAGGGATGTTCTCACTTAAAAGTTGTCCATAGGCAGATTTTTTAAGATCAAGTTGATTTAAGTTTTGTTCTTTAAACTGTTTTGAATTACTAAAACAAAGATCTTTTTCAGGTTTAGTTAAATCAATCGTTATTTTTTTGTTTTCTGCCTTTCTATAAAATTCGTTAAATGTCCATTTATCAACTAGATAATGTTCCTTCGATATCGATGGCCCTATTGCAACAATTAAGTCATCTCTAGATGTCCCTAAATTATCGAAAATTTTAACCAGATTTTTTATTATTTTTTTTTCTAAGCCTTTTCTTCCACAATGCAAGGCTGCTACATTTCTTGTCCTTTTATCTGCAAACAATATTGGCATGCAATCAGCTGTGTAAATCCATAAGTTTTGATTGCATTTATTACCAAAAAGACCATCTGCATCAGTTTTACTTTCTTCTTGTGAATGTGATCCAAAAACTATCGCATTACTGTGAATTTGATTAGAAACACAATTTACGGAATTTTCTTTAAAATAATTTCCTAATAAATGAAGAAATTTCTCGGAGCTAGAATTCGTAAAGTAAGCATGTTGGAATTCAAATCTATTGAGAATTGGTGATGAATAGTACTCAAATTTTTTGTTTTGAATAAAAATTTCAGCTTTTGAGAAATTTATTTCTTTGAAATGAATAGTTCCTGCTCCTAGCCTTAATTTATAAAATTAATTCAATATCTCTCAAGATCCAAAATCCTGCAAATTTTTCCATGTATGGCGTTGACTGTATGGAAATAAATTGATAACCAAGGGAATTTTTTTTATTCTCTAAAAACTTTTTACTTAAAAAGTTTGCATCTTTTTCTGGTAAATCTGTTACTAACCACTTATCGTTTTCTGAGGCTTCAAGGATAAGTTGGTTTTTACTTATAGCTAATTTAACAGGTTCTAAAGAACTGAACCATGCAGAAAGTGCTAAAGATCTATCTTTGCTAAAAAGTCTTAATCCTGGAACTAAATAATTATCATCTAAATCTTGCTGAATTGGGAAAATATCTCCAAATTCCATAGGCCAATTTTCTGCTAATTTTAATTCACCAATTGAAATTTCGGATATAGTTAAAGCATCACCCCGCACTGCTTCTGGAAGTGGTTGAGGGGTATTTTCTATTGTGGAAGTAAAAGCAGGAGCTAATACCCCTCTTACATAACCTTTTTCCTTTGGATAAATCTCTTTTTCAAGGAATTCGATCCTATCGAATAAATCATAAGTTCTTCTACTAACAAGAGCCTCAATACTGGTGGCTTCGAGAGATTTCTTAATGATAGATTTCATTGAAGATCTCCAAAATCTAATTATTGAGGGTTTTGCCCAGCCTTCTTTTTTCGCATCGTTGATTGCTTCATTTAGTGCGTTTGTAAGCCATACTGAATTAACTTCATTGGCAGGGCATTTTTTTCTCCAAAGAAAATTATCTTCTTTCTTATAACTTCTTGTAGAGCAAATAATTAACTCCCACCTTTTTTTTCCATTTGATTCAATAATTGGTCTTGAATAAAAGTCTAATTCCCAATCTGAAATTTTTAACTCAAGACTTTGTTCTGTTTTTTTATTGATGTTCATTTATCTTGTTCTTTTTTATCGAAGAGAGCTTTAGTTTTTAGTGCCCTCTCTGCGGCTTCTTGCATAACTTTTTGCTTATCAATTATTAATTCTCCAGCAGTGTTCTCTAGGAGTGCTGTATTGAGACCAATGCGCCCTTTTTCGAGGTCAATTTCAGATATTAGAGCTTTTATGATTTCTCCTTCTCTAAATATTTCTCGTAAAGAACGAATCGATCCTTTTGTAAGTGAGGATTGATGAAGAAGTCCACTAGCTCCTCCTAAATCTATAAAAAAACCATATGGCTTTACTGCTAAAACTTCTCCTTCAATTAATTGACCCAATTCTAGACTTGTAAGTTTAGAGACTAATGATGCTTTCTTTTCAGAGAGAACTAATTTTCTAGATTCTGGATTAACCTCAAGAAAAGCTACTTTGAGAGTTTTGCCAACAAAAGATTGATGGTCTCGACCATCTTCAAGTTGGGATCTTGGGATGAACCCTCTCAATCCATCTACATCACACGTAAGCCCACCTCTGTTAAATCCATTTATTAAAACATCAATTAATTCTCCATTTTTTGCGGATCTTGATACTCTCTCCCAACTTTGCCTGAGAATTAATGCCCGAGCGCTTACTGTTACCATCCCATCAGCATTTTGTTCCTTGATAACCAAAACTTCCATTTCAAGGCCAATAGAAAATTTTTCTTTAAAGTTAGTTATGACGCCCAACCCACATTCTTTTTTTGGCATATATCCAGGTGCTTTCCCGCCAATATCAACATAAAGCCCATCACTTTCGATTGCTATAACTTTCCCTGAAATTGTTTCTCCTGTAGACCCAATTGGCTCATTCGCATTTAATGCCTCTAAAAAAGCACTTTCATCAAAATCGAATTCATCAACTGTTCTTTCTATTTGAAAATCTGTGTTTTGCTCAGAAAAATTAATAGGTCTATTTAAGTCTTGTTGAGAATTATCAAAAACTTTAGTGTTTGCATTACTTTCATCAATTTCTCTTAATTCCTCATCTTTAATAATTTGAGGTTTAATTGCGATATTTTCTCTCTTAATTTCTTCTTGCGAATTGGTTTGCTCGTTATTTACTTCTTGAGATCTTGGTTGAGTATCTTTCTTGCTTATGTGAAGTACCTGAAGAGGTTTTTTAAGATCTTTTTTATTGCCCTTTGGTTGAATATTATCTTGGGCATTTTTATTACTGACTCCCATCGTAGGTAAAATAAGAATAATTTATTATTAACATACTCTAAATGTTAGTACTCAAAATTTAAATTAATGAACTTTAAACCAATACCTAATAAATTTGAATATTTGAATTGGCAAGAAATTGATCGTATTGCAAAAGAAAAAAGATCAACCGTGATTTGGCCATTTGGCGCAGTTGAACAACATGGACCGCATTTGCCTCTTGCTACAGATAGTATTTTTGTTGATGAAATCATCTGCGAAGTTTTTAAATTATTTTCTTCCGATATTCCATTAAAAAAACTTCCAACTCAATATATAGGGTTTTCTCCAGAACATAAAGGTTTTGCTGGGACAATTTCACTTTCCTCAACTTTAATAACTTCAATGATTAAGGAAGTAGGAGGTCAATTATCTGAAATGGGTTTTAAAAGATTGATATTGATTAATGGACATGGAGGCCAAATCTCACTACTTAATACAGCGGCAAGAGAGCTAAGAAGTTTTGCACCTGGGATGGCAGTTTTCCCTTGTTTCCTATGGAGTGGTGTGAATGGATTAAGTGAATTGTTAACAAAAACTGAGATGGATGATGGGCTTCATGCTTCTTTGGCTGAAACAAGTTTGATGCTAGCTTTAAAACCAGAATTAGTTGGTGATGAACGCCCAAATGAGTCTATTAAGGAGCAGATCCCAGAAGGTTGGAGTCTGGAGGGAAATGCGCCTACTGCTTGGCTTACTAAAGACTTCAGTAAATCGGGTGTTATAGGGGACAGCAGAGGTGCAAATGAGTCTTTAGGAAAAAATTTAAAGGAATTATTGATTAATCATTGGTTCAAATTGATAATGAATCTGATGGAATCAGATTGGCCAAATAACTGTTAATGTATTTTAGTAAAAAATGTGACTTAACAATTGAAACTATTTTCATGATATTTAAATAAACTCACTATAATCATGTAATATTCATGCATAATGAGCAAAAGATTACCAACATGCAAACTCTAGAATCAAATAAAAAATCTACTGAAAAATCCATTAATCCTATTTCTTTAAATTTGCCAGACTTTACTACGGATTCTTATAAAGATGCGTACAGCAGAATAAACGCAATAGTGATAGAGGGAGAGCAAGAAGCTCATGATAATTACATTTCAATAGCAACTTTAATACCAAATGAGTTAGAAGAGCTAACCAAATTAGCGAGAATGGAAATGAAACATAAAAAAGGATTTACTGCATGCGGAAGAAATTTAGGTGTAGTTGCTGATATGGAATTTGCTAAAAAATTCTTTTCTAAATTACATGGAAATTTTCAGATTGCTCTAGAAAAAGGAAATTTAACAACATGTCTTTTAATACAAGCCATTTTAATCGAAGCGTTCGCAATTTCCGCTTACAATGTATACATACGAGTTGCAGATCCTTTTGCAAAAAAAATAACAGAGGGAGTAGTTAAAGATGAATATCTTCATTTAAATTATGGTCAAGAGTGGCTCAAGAAAAACCTATCTTCATGTAAAGAGGAATTAATGGAAGCCAACAAAGTTAACCTTCCTTTAATAAAAAAGATGTTAGACGAAGTAGCTGAGGACGCCTCAGTTTTAGCTATGGATAGGGAAGAATTAATGGAAGAATTTATGATTGCTTATCAAGATACTCTTATGGAAATAGGCCTAGATAATAGAGAAATTGCAAGAATGGCTATGGCAGCTATCGTCTAATTATATTTTTAGTAATTTAAGCAATTTTATAATTAATCTTTTTATTTAAGTAGTTACCTCTGTGCTATTCTTCATAACATTGTATTGAAACCATTTATAAATTTAAATGTTTGGGTTAATAGGCCACTCAACTAGTTTTGAAGATGCGAAAAGAAAGGCCTCGATACTAGGCTTTGATCATATTGCAGATGGCGACCTAGATGTTTGGTGTACTGCTCCTCCTCAATTGGTTGAGAATGTTGAAGTTAAGAGTGCTACTGGAATATCTATTGAAGGTTCTTACATAGATTCTTGCTTTGTTCCTGAAATGCTTTCTAGGTTTAAAACGGCTAGAAGAAAAGTATTAAATGCTATGGAACTAGCTCAAAAAAAAGGTATTAACATTACGGCTTTAGGAGGATTTACATCTATTATTTTCGAAAATTTTAATCTTCTTCAGCATAAACAAATCAGAAATACTTCATTAGAGTGGGAAAGGTTCACCACTGGAAATACTCATACGGCCTGGGTTATTTGCAGGCAACTAGAAGTAAATGCGCCTCGCATAGGGATAGACCTTAAAAAAGCAACTGTTGCTGTAATTGGTGCTACAGGAGATATTGGGAGTGCTGTTTGTAGATGGCTTATCAATAAAACTGGGATTTCAGAACTCCTCATGGTAGCAAGACAACAAGAACCACTAGCTCTATTACAAAAAGAATTAGATGGCGGCACCATAAAAAGTTTAGATGAAGCATTACCTCAAGCCGATATTGTTGTATGGGTTGCAAGTTTGCCTAAAACTATTGAAATTGATTCTGATAACTTAAAAAAACCTTGTTTAATGATTGATGGTGGATACCCCAAAAATCTTGATGAGAAATTTCAGGGTGAAAATATTCATGTTTTGAAAGGAGGTATAGTAGAGTTTTTTAACGATATTGGTTGGAATATGATGGAACTTGCAGAAATGCAGAATCCTCAGAGAGAGATGTTTGCTTGCTTTGCAGAAGCCATGATTTTAGAATTTGAAAAGTGTCATACAAACTTTAGTTGGGGAAGAAATAACATTTCTCTTGAAAAGATGGAATTTATTGGATCAGCTTCTTTAAAGCATGGTTTTTCTGCAATTGGACTTGATAAGCAGCCTAAAGTATTAACTGTATAAATTATGGCTAAACGTTACCTACTTGATTTTGAAAAGCCGCTTGTTGAACTTGAGAAACAAATAGAGCAAATTAAAGAATTAGCTCGAGATTCAGAAGTAGATGTTAGTCAACAGCTTCTACAACTTGAAACCTTAGCTGCTAGGAGAAGAGAAGAAATATTTAAATCTCTCACTCCTGCACAAAAGATTCAGGTAGCAAGACATCCTCAAAGACCTAGCACTTTGGATTTTGTTCAAATGTTTTGTGATGACTGGATCGAATTACACGGAGACAGAAATGGAGGTGATGATATGGCGCTTGTTGGGGGAATAGGTTCGATAAATAATAGACCAGTTTTAATGTTAGGGCATCAGAAAGGGAGAGATACAAAAGAAAATGTAAAAAGAAATTTTGGCATGGCAAAGCCTGGAGGTTACAGAAAAGCTCTCAGATTAATGCAGCATGCTGATAGATTTTCACTGCCAATTCTTACATTTATTGACACCCCTGGAGCATACGCTGGTTTGACAGCTGAAGAACAGGGCCAAGGAGAAGCGATAGCAAGAAACCTACGTGAGATGTTTGGTTTAAAAGTCCCTATAGTAGCTACTGTTATTGGAGAAGGTGGTTCTGGAGGTGCACTTGGAATAGGTGTAGCTGATAGGTTACTAATGTTTGAACACAGTGTTTATACAGTTGCAAGTCCAGAGGCATGTGCATCAATTTTATGGAGAGATGCTGCAAAGGCTCCAGAAGCCGCATCAGCGCTAAAAATTACAGGTAAAGATTTACTTAAATTGGGAATCATAGATGAAGTTTTACCTGAGCCTTCTGGTGGAAATAATTGGGCCCCTTTAGATGCTGGTAATACCCTAAAGGAGTCTATTAAGAAACACCTCAATGATTTATTGCAAATGTCTAAAGATGAACTCATTGATGAAAGATATAAAAAGTTTAGGGCTTTAGGTAAATTTGTTGAGGCAAACAATATTGAAGAGATTTATAGTGAAATTCCCAAAAAACCTGAATAAATGAAACTGGCTTTTATAACAGGAGCTACTAAAGGTATTGGTAGATCAACGGCAATTACTTTTGCTAATGCCGGCTGGGATTTAATTTTACTTTCAAGAAACAGGGTTTTAATGGAGAAACTAAGAAGTGAACTATTAACGACCAAATCAAAAATCGGCCTTGTTGAATGTGATTTATCTAATTCTCAAGAAATAGATCATTGTGTTAAATCCGCTATTGAGAAATATGGTTGCCCTTCAGTCTTGATAAATAATGCTGGGTGTGCATTTAATGGCCCATTAGTAGAAATGGATTTAGGACAATGGGAACAAACTATTCAAATAAATCTTACTAGTGTTTTTCAAATTTGTAGCTCGGTCATTCCTCAAATGAGAAAAAATGGTGGTTTGGTCATCAATGTTAGTAGCCATGCATCTTATAATGCATTTCCCCAATGGGGGGCATATTGCATTTCAAAATCTGCACTCAGTATGTTTACTAAATGCCTGAGGGAAGAGGAGAGATCCAATTCAATCAGAGCATCCACAATAACTTTAGGTTCAGTAAATACACCTCTTTGGGACTCAGAATCAATTAACTCTGATTTTGATAGAGCTTCTATGCTCTCCTCAAGTCAGGTATCAGATACTATTCTTTATATGGCGCAACAACCAGAATCTCAATTAATTGAAGACTTGACTCTGATGCCTTCTGGAGGTGCTTTTTAAAAATTCTGCTTCTCTTTTTAGTCTTTAAGTGAGCATTATTTGGGACTGTTTGAACCCGAATGAACAAGAGAATGTGATATAGTTAATAAGCAAATAAGCCTTTAGAAGATACAGTTAAACAAGTTACATACTATTTTCTGTTTAAAATTTTATGACCTCCACATTACCCAACGATAATATTAGGGACTTTGATGATCAGATTACTAATAAACTAATCTCAGAAATTATTAGAGATAGAATTAAAAATGCTGGGACAAAATTTAGTGCAAATGATAATATTGCGGATTTTATCAATCCCGGAGAATTAGAAATTCTTGAAAAAGAAGTTGCCTCAAGAGTCAGAGACTTACTCAAGTCTTTAGTAATAGATGTCGAAAATGATCATAACACTCTAGAAACTGCTGAAAGAGTTTCAAAGATGTATTTAAATGAAGTTTTTAAAGGAAGATATCATGAACAACCTAAAGTTACAAGTTTTCCAAATGATAAGAATCTAGATGAGATTTATACAGTTGGTCCTATTACCGTCAGATCCGCATGTTCACATCACTTAGTTCCAATCCTAGGAGAGTGTTGGATAGGCATTAAACCTGGTAATAAAGTCATAGGACTTTCAAAATTCGCGAGAGTTGCTGATTGGGTTTTTTCAAGGCCTCATATCCAAGAGGAAGCTGTAATGATACTTGCGGATGAAATTGAAAAATTGTGTGAACCTAAAGGTTTAGGCATCATAGTGAAGGCACAACATTACTGTATGAAATGGAGGGGAGTTAAAGAACCAAATACAAGCATGATTAATTCTGTAGTGAGAGGTGACTTTAGACATGATTTAAGTTTAAAGCAAGAATTTTTTGAGCTTGTAAAACAACAATCTGCAACTAATAATTACTAATTTTTCTTTAGATATTTAATAACCTCCTCTGTTTTTTTTAGATCTTTTAGACCAGGAGAAATTTCTATACTGCTAGAAATGTCTAGTCCATCTGGTTGGATTTCAGTTAAAATTTCATCAATCCATTTAATTGATATCCCACCTGCTAACCACCAAGGTTTGCTGAAATGTAGATTCTTCAGATAAATAGATTTTATTTTTTTCCCTGAACCTCCATAAGTTTTTTCATTCCAAGAATCAAGCAGTATCGCATCTACATAGTCTTCAAAAGGTCGTATTTTATCCAAGTCTTTTGCCGTTTTTATCCTGAAAGCTTTCCATAGGCCAATATTTGGAATTTTTTCTCTTAGGTTTTTGCAATAATTAATATCCTCATCTCCATGCAATTGAATGATGGTTTCACTTGGGCTTCCTAAAAAATTTTTGATAATTAAATCTATAGGACAATTTTGCACAATAGACACTCTATCGATTTTAGGGTAAAGACTTTCTAAGGTTTTAAATATTTTTTTCTTAATTTCAGCAGATACATACCTTGGTGACTCCTCAACCGAAATAATTCCTATAGCATCCGCTCCTAATTTGGCCACTTGAATGGCTTGTTCCTCAGAAGTTAGTCCACAAATTTTAACTAAAGTATTAGTCTTGGGCATATCATTATCCAGTATGTAAAATTAATATTATTGCTAAATATAGCGGAGATTATTTTTGAGAAGTTGGCAAATTTTTAAAATATGGGGAATTCCCTTCAAAATTCATCCTTATTGGTTTGTTATTCTCTTTTTATTCTCATGGAGCATAAGTAATCAGGTCAATTTAACCTCTGGTGATGTCTACAATACTAAAGAAGCCTGGATTATAGGTTTTTTAACTTCTTTTTTCTTATTATCTTCAATTATTTCTCATGAGGTTTTACATGCCTTTGTTTCATTAAATCAGGGTGTAAAAATAAAAAAAATTACTTTTTATTTTCTCGGGGCAATTCTACAAATAGATAAATATTGTCAGACTGCTTTAGGTAATATAAAAATAGCAATTGTTAGACCTCTATTATGTTTCGCTACAGCATTTATCCTGCTTTTAATAAGTTCTTATAGTGCATCTCAAACACCAATATTTATCAATATAATCTCTAGGGTAGGTATATTAAATTTACTCTTAGGCCTCTTGTATTTGATTCCAATTGGTTCTTTTGATGGAGGATATTTAATAAAAAGTATTATTTGGTATTTCTCAGGGAGTAAAAATAAAGGAAGAAATTTTCTCAATAAAGTAAATTTTTCTTTATCTTTTTTAGTTCTTATATTTGGAATAGTTTGTTTATTTAGATTTAACTTTTACTATGGTTTTATTCTTTCTTTTTTAGGCTTGTTTGGAGTTAATTCTTCAAAGTCAGAAAGCCAATTTTTTAAAGTTGAAAACATTCTCAAATTCAGCAAAGTTTCTGAGCTCAGATTTAAGCCGTTGAGAAAAATTGAATTCGATTCTAATTTCTCAGAATTAAATAAATTAATAAAAAACAGAAAGGATCCATCAGATAAATATTTTTTCGTTACGAACAATGGTAGATGGACCGGCTTTATTAATGAGAATATTTTAAAAACAGTCTCCATAAAAAAATGGGAACGCAATTTTGTTGGAGATTTTAAGAAACCAATCAATAGTTTTGAGAGTGTATATAGTGATGACAAGTTATGGAAAACTATAGAAAGACTTGAAAAAACAAGTGAGGGATATATTTTGGTTCTCAATGCTGCAGATATTCCTTTGGGGATAATTGATAGGTCTAAAATTGGAAGCTTTGTATTGAACAAATTAGGATTTAATTTGCCTTCAGAAATTGTAAATAAATTAATTTATAAAAATCAGTATCCCTTGGGAATTGAATTACCAAGAATAATCAATACAATGAAGCAAAAAGGAGATCTTTAAGAATCCTTTCTATTAGAATTTCTAAATATTATTATCTATCGAAATATTTTTAAACTTTATATTTGACTTAGTCTCTAGGAATGAATTTTTTAAATGTTGGACTATTTCATCATTTGTGAATTTTAGATTTATTTTTGGTGGAGCTGCTTCTTTAAATAATTTGAACCATAAATCTTTTGAAGGATTTGTTTGAATCTCTCCATGTTGAAGGAATGCACCTTTTTTACGATATTGGGCACTTCCTATCCTTTTAAAACCATCCTGATCAATTAAATCAGAAATTAAAGATGTTCCAAAACAATTAGATGTTATTGTTGATTTTCTTGAATTACCATTTTGTAAATCTAGACCTAATTCTCTAAAACTCTTAATTAACCAATTATTAACCATTTCATAACTTAGGATTTTATAGTAATTTTTTTTAAATGTTAATGCATATGTAATACCCCCTGAATGCAACACAGCTCCCCCTCCTGAGGGACGTCTTACAATATTAATTTCCCCATTAGATAATAATTCTTCCCAATGACGAGGAATTTCCTTTTGGTGATAGCCAATTGATAGCCAATCCCCAGTCCAATAATAGAACCTCAATGTGAGGATTATTTCAGGATTGGTAATAGTCTGATCTAAAGAATTTAAATCTAAAGCCATTTGATCAAATCCAGGTAAATTATTTGTTGAAAAAATTAACGCTTGATTTTCTATTGTCAAAATTAGCTTTGTAGGTCTATTTATAATAATTTTCAAAAAAAATTTTCTTTCAATTTATTAATTACGTAACATCATTTTGTAATAGTGTGTCAAATTTCCTCTTTTGGGTGGAGAATATAGGAAATAATTTTTTTACTATGGAGCCAACTCAAACAATAAATTTAATTGCATTAAGCCTTATTGTAGTAATGCATGCAGGGGTTTTAGCTCTTAGATTAGGAATTAGTTTAGGTAGAAACTAAAATCTATTAGAAAATTTATATTTTTAAGGTAATAATATATTGAGACTGAATTAATTCATTCAGTAAATTTTTAATTATTTAATTTGTCAAAATCTTCAAATAAAAATATTAAATTTTACAATAAATATCTTATTTCTGCTTTTAAAAAAAAGCATCAGAAACAAGATAATTTCGTGTCTTTAGTTTTTTTGATTTTAAAAATTTGCTTTTCCCTGTTAGCACTAATAAGTTTAATTAAACTTGGATATAGTTCGAAAGTAAGATTAACAAGATTGAAGGAAATTCAAGAATCATTTTCATATGAAAATTATCGATACAACGTTTTGACTAGTAGGTTTGATGATTTGTTATCAGCTGAAGGTGAGCAAAGATTTATGAAGGATCAAGATCAAATGATTTCTAGGGACATTATCAGAGTAATATGGCGTTGATAAGAATGATCTAAAATCATTTTTCTCATAATTTTACAATTAACTTTTTGCTAGTGAGTAAAGACATTAAAGGATTAGCCTTAATAACAGGTACAACTTCAGGAGTTGGTTTAAATACTCTAAAACCTCTTTTAAGATTTGGATGGGAAATAATAGCTGTTAATCGATCAAATAAAAGAGCTATATCAACAGCTGAGGAATTCTTAACAAAAGAGGAAATAAAAAATGTACATTTTATAGAAATAGATCTCTCTAACTTGGATGATGTAAAAAAAGGTTGTAATGAAATATTGGATAAATTTAAAAAACCAATAAATTCTCTTATTTGTAATGCAGCAGTTTATAAGCCGAGATTAAAGAGACCTGAAAGATCACCTCAGGGTTTTGAAAACTCTATGGCAGTAAACCATTTTGGGCATTTTCTTATAATAAATCTGCTTATGGAAAATATTTTATCTTCAGAAAGAGAAATTTGTTTAAATGGAAAATCTACTTTATTCAAGCCAAGAATTACAGTATTAGGAACTGTTACAGCTAATTATTCAGAACTTGGGGGGAGGATCCCTATCCCTGCCCCAGCTGATCTAGGAGATTTATCTGGATTTAAGAATGGTTTTTTATCACCAATAAGTATGGCGAACGGAAAGAAATTCAAACCAGGTAAAGCTTATAAGGATAGTAAACTTTGCAATATGATTACCGTTCAGGAATTATCAAAAAGATATCCTGCAGACAAAATTATCATAAATTCTCTATATCCTGGATGTGTTGCTGATACAAAACTTTTTAGAGATACACCTTGGCTATTTAGATTCCTTTTCCCGCTATTTCAAAAATTTATAACTAAAGGATATGTTTCTCAAAGGTTGGCAGGAGAGAGGGTGGCACAAGTCGCAACTTATAAAGAATTTGCTAAACCATCAGTCCATTGGAGCTGGGGAAATCGTCAGAAAACTGGCAGAAAAGCTTTTTCTCAAAAGTTGTCAAAAAGAATAATTGATACAAAGACCTCTCTACAGGCTTATGATCTTACCAAAAGGTTGCTTGGATTAGATTAATTAAGACTAATCAAATCCTAATAAATCAAAAATTTCTCTATCTTTAAGTGGATTTCCTTCAAGGGGTTCTACGTTTTCGAGCATATTTCTAGCAAGAGATAAATATTCATTTTGAACTTCAATAACATCTTCAGTTGGTTCCATTTCAAAGATAGTGCATTTTTTTAGTCTCGATCTTCTGATGGCATCTACATCTTTAAAATGAGCCATGGTTTTTAAACCTGTTCTTTCATTGAATTTATCAATTT
>CACJUL010000021.1 GCA_902596585.1 uncultured Prochlorococcus sp. | reverse complement strand
AAAAAAAAAGTAGATTTACGGAATTAAAATTTTTTTATTATTATATTGTTTTAATGACTGAGAAATGATCGAAAAAATCTCTCTTGCAAATTCTCATTTACCGCAACTTATTGGCTTCGTACTCATGTCAATAGGTTATACATTAGGCAATAAATTCTACCTTCCCGAAATTAAACAAAATAATCATTACTAGTTATTTAGAGTTATTTAGAGTTATTTAGAGTTATTTAGAGTTATTTAGAGTTATTTAAATAAAATTTAAAATATTATTAGTTTTAAAAAAATCTTTTAATAATTATTTGAAATTAAAAAGTATATATGTAAAGCTAATTAGTTATTTCAATTAAGGCCAGTTCGAAAATCGTTGATACATTTATGTGACATTAAAGTCTTTAAATATGCGAAATCGAAAGAAAAGGTAAGAATTCATACTAAATTTCTTTAAATATGTTACATTCGTTAATAATTCTTCCTAAAGATTTCCTCTGCTACTAAAGCAAATATAAGGAAATATAAGATTAGTGCAAATGTCATTTACTACTTGGCCTACTAATTCATCACATATGAAATAAAAAAATGGATGCTCTTACTAGTTTTATAGTTGTTATCATCGCTATCACAATCCAATTCTCTTTATATGCGATAAAAAGGTTACAGGAACCATTAGAGCCAAATTATTTGATAGATAAAAATTCAGAAAATACTAAAAACAATATGGGTAAATATTGGAAAAATGCCGAAATAACAAATGGAAGATTAGCTATGGTTGGTTTTTTAGCTTTAGTAATTAACTACGGATTCTTTGGTTGGATAATACCTGGTTTTATTTAGCCCATAATATATTTAAAATTTAGGAAAATAAATCTCTTATTCATAACAAACCCTCCTTTTAAAAAAAATATTTTTAATATGTATAAAAAAACAATTGAGCAATTCAGACTTTGATAAAGATGGACTAGATAGCGATGGAATCCATTGGCTTCAATATGTTGCATTTGCTGTCTCTGGTTTTGCAATTTTTACTACCTGGGCATTTTTTTATGATGAAAGATTCCACAATTTTGTAATAAATATTTTTAGGATTATTAATTGCAGTGGATTTAACTGTAATGGAGTTTTTTAAAATTTTATGGCTAATCCAGATCAAAAAACAATATTAATTGATAATGCTTATGAGGAAATAAAAATCATTTGTAAAAATCTTCAAAAAGATACTAATGCTTCGAATTTAGAAGTTAAAAGCCTATTAAAACTTATTATGAACGAATGGGACGAAAAGGAGGAACAAAAAATTGGCTTTGGATTTAGGTAATGTTAACCACTTTCTAAAAATAAATATTGAATCAAATTATTTCAATATGAGTAATTTGTCACCTTTAAATTTATGTTCATAATTTCACATTTTTAGAGAGAAAATAAAAAGGAATGAATCTCAAGGAGAATCATTCCAGTTTTAGCATTAGTTTTGTCTAGATATAAATTTTATAAACTAACTCCTCTGGTGGACTGTCAATCATTTGATCCCTCCGATTCAACAATTTAAACATACGACTTATTTATAAAGAAAGTAAATCAGTAAAAATGCTGATTTATTATTTTCAAAATGTTTGAATTAAGGAAGCCAATTCTGGTGCATCTAATAATAGTGCAAAAAATGTAAGCACAATTAATAAAAATATAGAGAAGTAAAATTGAATCATAAACAATAAGTTACCTAAAAAGATTTTTTTAAGTTGTATAAAATAATGCTTTGTTTACATAGTTAAATATCCCTTCCTAGAAAAGTTTAATTAGGGATAATTAAGATGATTCAGGAGCAAATATATTCCTAATTTTTTGCCAATAATCACAACCTTTAATTAAATGATCACCCTGTGGTATGAGTTTTTCGTATCTTGGACAAATCAAGAAAGTAGCAAAAGTTTCTGTAGTGCTGTAGCGAAAGTGATTGCATGTAATACAAATCCTTGTTCTTTTTCGTTTTAGGATAGGTTCTTTTAGATATTTCCATTTTGACGGATTTACCTTAATCATGGTCATTGGAATTTGCTAGTAACAATTTGCCAACCCCCTGAAAGTAATTCATTCCATGTTTCATAAGCACACTCAAGAGAATGAAGTCTTGAATTTTTTAGTTGGGTAGGTTCACCTAATTCATTTGCATAGAAAAGATGAGTATATATTTTTAAGTTACTAGATACAGATTTCTTATAACTCTCAAAAAAAATCAATAAGCCATTTTTTTTGTTAAACAACCAGCCAGTTGGGGCATCAATAAGGCTGCCACAATAAAAATTAGTCCGAACATTAGTAACTCCTGATGTCATGAGTATAATACAGTTGTACTATTACTATAAATGTACTATTTCTCGACGTCAAGTGCCTCTCTAGGTAATTATTTAAATACCAAAATTACTTTCCAAAAATAATAAACCTTGAACTTGTTATTTGGTAATAGTATATACAAGTAACTCATTGAAAAGGAAAATATTATTAAGCAATATATCCAAAAGAATCCAATGTATCGAAATCCCTTCTATTTAGGATGGAATAAAGGTTGGTCTTTTTTATTTTTTTTAGAGGGTGGCATTGCAAAAATTGAAGCAAAAGGTTTTGGTATATCAATTACAACAAAAGTTGAGAACGGAGAATCACCCCTAGAATCTGCAGATAGATTAGTTTCGAAAGAGCAACGGATTAGAAAGTCAAGATATTATTCTTGGGTTAAATCTATTAATGTAAAACAATAAATTAAGCATTCTTTCAATTACTAAAGTAATTTGTTGAAAATTAATTTAAAATAGAAATTAGTGATTTATTTTTTGTGTCCAATAAATTTTATGAATGGTGGAAAAACCATAGAAAAGTTGTAACTTATGGATCTTTTATCATCTTGCTTGGTTTTTATTTATCTCCTGTTATCAAAGAAGCAAAATATAAAAACCAATGTATTAAATACTCTACCAAAGGAGCATTAACTAAATTTAATAAGGACGATATCGGAGAAACTTTGTTAGAGGAAACAGGATTGAACATTGTAGAACTAGCGAAGATTGAAGGTTATAAGAATTGCATTAATTAAAAAGTTTGCAAAAATTACGCTGAGTTTTTAAATGATTAAAGGGATGATTAAACTTATTTTATTAATATTATTATTTGTATTTATATCAATTAGTCCAAAAACAAGATATTTGGTTGGCATATCTCTAAAACAAATTTCTTCATTTCTTTTATGGACTGTTAAATATGAAGATAGAGAAAAATGGATCATAGATAAACCAAGTTGGATACCTAGCCAAAAACTTAAGCCATCTTATTAAATGAAGACTTATTTAGAGGAACGAATTGAATGGTATGATGATAATTATAGAAATGGGAATGCTTTAATTTCTGATAAGCAGTTCGACCAGCTTGAAAAAAATTTATTAAGAACAAACCCCAATTGTGATTACTTTAAAAAGAAAAATAAACTAGTTTTGCCTTCATTAAGAAAAGATTCAATAGACGAATTTTTGAAAGGATTATTAGCAAATACCAGATTATTAATTGAACCAAAAATTGATGGTTGTGCTGTTGCTTTGCAATATAGGGATGGAATCTTTGAGAAAGCAATTTCAAGAAAAGGGGCCGACGTTACTAGTAAACTTATTAAAGTTCAAGACATTCCCAATAATCTCCCTTTACGAGGAGTTCTTCAAGTTAGAGGTGAATTATATGCAGCCAACCAAAGTCCAAATAACTCCCAGAGAATAGCTTCTGGGTTTCTAAGGGCTAAAGAAGGTTTTTCTGAATATCTTAGCTTCTGCGCGTTTCAAATACTTAATTCAACACTTAACCAATATGAGTCCAAAAAGAGTCTTTCTAGGCTTGGCTTCATAATCCCTCAGGATATTTCATGCAACTTTACGAGCCAAGTTAAAGTATTTAGAAAACAGTGGCTAAAAGGGAAGCTTTTTAGAAAATATCCAACTGATGGAATAGTAGTAAAGATAAATTCTAGAAAATTACAATTAATTAGAGAAAAATCAAATTTAGATTATCCTTATTGGCAAGTGGCAATAAAAAGTTGATGGAATTATTACACCAGATCTTTCCTACTTGGCATATTTACTTGGACATGTTTTTGGTTGGCTTTGCAACTTACGGTTTTCTAAGAATTAAGAAAAAAATAAAAACTAAATAAAGTTTTTAAATCATCAGTGGTCCTTAAGCATGGATTTAAGTTTTTCACTATCTAATTGCTCGAGATAATTTCTAATTGCCAACCAAGATCTTCTGCTTTCAAACTTACCGCTTTGTTTAAATAAATGTGAGGAAACTTGATCTATCAATTCTTTATGAGTCATATCCACATTCTTCATCAAGTTCAATGACAACACCATTAAAAAATTCTGCTAATAATTTTGATGAGTCTTGAATAGATATTTTTCTATCTACTTTTGATAGTTTCTTTTTGATTGGATTTAAGTTAGTCATACTGATTCAGGTAATTCAAGTTCTTCAAAAGTCCAACCTTCTAATTGAAGGTCATGCCATTTATCCCAAGCATTATCCAAATACATTTGAGTTGATGATTTAATTGCCATTGGCTCACCAATATCATTTGCATAATATGTATGAGCAAAGATTCTTATACAATTTCTTGGAGATTTTTTATTCCTTGTAAATAAAATTAATCTGCCGCGGTCTGGACTAAGCAACCAACCACTTGGGGACTCATTACGATAACCGTAAGAAAAATTAGTCCAAACATTAGCTCCTCCTAAAGTCATTACTAAATAATACATATGTACTATTAATATAAATACATTGGGAATGGATCGTCAAGTATTTTTTCAAACAAATTATTTACACTCATCAAAGTAATCTCTTCCATTACTAGGTTCCTACATTTGTGACTGCACTTTGTTCCCGCACACTAAATCCCTAAAAATAAAATACCTACCAAAAGCCCTTGATAGCAAGGATTTTGATAGGCAACACCGGATCCCCGTCAGTTCTCTGCTGCATCGACCTGGAAATGCCAGAAGAGGATTCAAAGTGGGCTTTCGTTTCCGATTACAAGATCGGTTTACTACCGCATCACGACAGTCTCCTCATGTCGAAAGAGAGTCAGATCAGAGCACATAAAGAAGAACTTAACCAAAGATCCAGTAACTTAACTTTAACTTATTTTTTTATCCATTTAGAGATGGCCAGATGTCTCTTACCTTATTTAATAAAACTTGTACCTCATCATATCTTTCTGAATGAGTTTTACCATTTAATAGAAATGTAATGTGAGCCATTTTTCTTCCCAGAATTTCTCGAGATTTGCCATAACAATGAATATTAGAACCCTCAATTTCAGATAACATTTTAACTCTTGTTTCCATTGAAACTGGAAAATTCTTTTTTAACCCCAGTAGATTTATCATAATTGCCCCTTCACAGTTCATCTTGATTTCAGGAGGCCTTATCCCAGAAGAAATGCAAACATATTGATCAAACTGACTTGAAGTACAAGCTTCAATTGAGAAATGAGCTGAGTTATGTGTTCTTGGAGCTATTTCATTAATTAGAAGACCATTATCTCCATAGAAGAATTCAATAGCCAAAACTCCAACGTAATTAAGTTCATTAACTATTGAAGAGAAAATATTTATTGCAAATAAGTTCAAATCATATTCAGTTATCGCAGGTGCAAGAACCCAATCACAAACATGATTTGATTGGAATGTCTCAACTATTGGAAAGAATCTTATCTTACCTGTTCTATCTCTCGAACCAACAAGAGCTAATTCTTTTTCATATTCTATCCATTCTTCTATTAACCACTCATCAGAATTATTCTCTGTCAAAAAAGAATATAAATCTTCTTTTGTCCTTATTTTTTTGTTCCCTTTACCGTCATATCCTCCTTTATTTGATTTTGCCATTAGAGGAAAAGTCCAATTATTGATTTCCTCATCCGAGAGATTTTTAAAATTTTCAATACTTATCCATTTTGGACAGGGAATATTCATTCTATCTATTAATTTTTTTTGAGAAAACCTATCTACTAAGGGCTTAATTGCATTAAGGCTTGGAACAAAAATATCGTTATTGTCAATTAAATTTAATTGATCAATTTTTATCCATTCATTTTCAAAAATTATTTTTTCACACTCATTAATTAATGATTTATTACCTCTTATCTTTAAAGGATCAGCTTCTATGACATGATCTGCTTTTATCCCGGCAGGATCATTACAAGATTTTGTTTGCACACATACTTCTAAATCTCTCTTTTTGGCTGCCTCGGTTAACATCAAAGCTAGTTGACCACCTCCAATTATCCCTAAGGAATAATTTTTCTTAATGTCTTTTATATTTTTTTTTAGACTCATAGCATGATTTTATTACCATTTCTAATTCTTAACAACTGAATTTTTAAGTATTTAGAGCTTAGATTTTGCTAATATATAAAGTATTTAATACCAAATATTTATAAATTTTAACTAGGAAATTAATTGTGAATAAGAGAAAAATATTAGTCCCGTTAGGCGATAAGTCATACGAAGTAACTCTAGAAGCAGGGATACTAAATAATATCAGCCAAGAACTCTTAAAAATTGGAATAACAAAGAATAGAAAAATACTTGTTATTTCAAATGAAGAAATATCAAATTTGTATGGAGAAAAATTACTAAATAATTTAAAAGATAATAAATTTCAGGCCAAAATGTTTCTTATCAAGGCTGGAGAATCATATAAAAACTTAAAAACCATAAGTGAAATATATGATATTGCATTTGAATCTGGTTTAGATAGAAATTCAATAATTATTGCCCTCGGAGGAGGGATTGTTGGAGATGTAAGTGGTTTTGCAGCTGCAACTTGGCTGAGAGGTATCGAATATATTCAGATTCCAACAACATTATTATCAATGGTTGATTCATCTGTGGGAGGAAAAACAGGAGTAAACCATCCAAAAGGTAAAAATTTAATTGGAGCTTTCAATCAACCTAAAGCAGTTTTTATTGATCCAGAAACTTTAAAAAGTTTGCCCAAAAGAGAATTTAATGCTGGCATGGCCGAAGTAATAAAATATGGAGTAATAAGAGATAAAGAACTTTTCGAATACCTAGAAATTGAAAAAAATAAAAATGAACTTATAGATCTCAAGAATGAATATCTAATTAAAATAATTAATAGTTCAATTAAAACAAAGTCTCATATTGTTGCTCAAGACGAACATGAAAATGGTGTTAGAGCAATATTGAATTATGGTCATTCTTTTGGTCACGTTATAGAAAATTTATGTGGATACGGCAAATTTCTACATGGTGAGGCAATATCAATTGGTATGAATATTGCGGGGGAAATAGCCATTGAGAAAGGGTTATGGTCTAAAGAAGAATTAGAGAGGCAGAAGAATCTTTTGATGAGTTACGATCTTCCTACCGAGATCCCCATAATAAATAAAGAAGACGTTCTAAAAATACTTATGGGTGATAAAAAAGTTCGCAATGGCAAAATGAGATTTATATTACCAAAAGAAATTGGCACCGTGGATATATATGATGACGTAGAAAATTCATTATTTTTAAAGTTTTTTTCTTAACGCAAACAGGTTGAATTAATATTCATTTTCTTCTCATTAAACTTTTCAAAAACAAACCACTTAAAATCACCTAAACAAACAGGATCAACGAGTCTAAGTAACGCCTCTCTTCTCAAAAGGGCATTTGATAAATCCTCCTTAAATTCTTTCTGAATTCCATAAAGTCTCTCTGCCAATCCAAGTGCCAACAAAGCCTCTCCTTGTTTAGTTATTCCAACAGTATTAAATCCAAGAGTCTCAGCATCATTAATTAAAGTTTCTACGCACACATGAGAAGTTAAATCGCAATTTCCAGGAGAATCCAGGACATTATTCGTCATTTTTTGATTTTCATAAGAAACTACCGTCCCATCAGAATTCTTAGAGGTATAGTATTTTTTAGCTTCTTTAGCGTAATCAATTATCAATAAAATACCATTATTAATTTTTCCAAAAATAGCTTTTAACCATTTTGAGTTATCTATATGCCATTCTGTCGTCCATCCTTCAAGAGCATCTTCGGGCGGAATAATTATTCCCAACTCACTTTTAGCAAGCGCAATACTTTCTTCTAATTCACTTGTGATTGGCATTTCATCAAAAAATAATTTATGAGATTTTTTGTCTATTGAAACTGCTTGTCGAAGTAATTTCCCCTTTGAAAAGATTATTCTCTCTACTGGTAAAGCATCTAAAACCTCATTTGCTAAAACAATCCCATTAATATTATTTTCATCTATTTCTTCCAAACCTTTCCATAAAATATCAATATCTAAGTTTAAAAATTCCTGCAATTTAGATTTTTGTTTTTCTACCATCCCTTCATTAGGTTCAACAATTACAAAAGAAACTGCTTCTAAAAAATTCTTGTTATTTTCTATAAAATATTTAATTAATCCACTCAAAAAGCTTCCGTCACCAGCTCCAAATTCAATTACAGTTAATTTCTGATTAGATAAAAAACTTCTTCTGAACTGAATTAACCATTCTTCTATTTGTTTACCAACCAAAAAAGCAAAATCATCAGATAAAGAGACTGATGTGACAAAATCTCCTCGAACTCCTAACTCAGCTTTACCGCTGCCGTAATAACCATTAAGGGGATCATTTAAAACAAAATTCATAAAGTCATAAAAACTTATAGTCCCACCCATTTTTATTATTTTTTTTACTAACCAATCTTGATTATTCGCGGGTAAGCTATTCATCGGCGAAAATAGAAAGAGAGAAAACTTATTTATGCCTTCAAAGATTAACTATTTATTGGGAATATTTCTATCTATATTAGTTTTAATTTCACATAAACCCGTTTTCGCTATAAATAATCCAAATCTCTTACCAGAAGAAAAAACACCAGTAATTGATTTAGCTAAGACATTAAGCCCTAATCAGAAAAAATCTTTAGAGGAAAATCTCAATAATCTAGAAATTGAAAGTGGGTGGAAAATTAAATATTTATCTCAGTTTGAAAGTTCTCCTGGTAGTGCAATAAAGGACTATTGGGATTTAGATGAGACAAGTTTGTTGATAGTTGCGGACCCTAGAGGAGGAAATTTACTGAACTTTAACGTCGGAGAGGCTTATTTTAATTTTATGCCTAGGTTATTTTGGGTTGAACTTCAAACAAGATTTGGTAATCAATATTATGTAAAAGATCACGGTGAGGATGGCGCAGTATTAGATGCAATTAATTCAGTAAAAATTTGCCTTGAAAAAGGAGGGTGTCAAGTTGTTCCTGGTCTCCCCAAAGAACAATATATATGGACTTTATGTACATCTATTCTTGGAGGTTTAGTAGCAGGTTTCGCATCTGCGCCTCGAAAAGAAGGTCAAGTGATATCAATTGGATTTTTAGCTCTTCTTTCTCCTTTATGGGGAATGTTATTTGGAATTTTTGGTATAGCACCAATAATATCCAGAACAAATGATTTATTACCATTATTTAAAAATGGTTTAGCTTTTACAGCAGCAGGAATTGGGGGTTATATTTTATCTCAAACATTATTTTCAAGATATGAAAAGCCCAAAAATACTTAAAATATGATCAAAAATATCTAATCCTAAAAAAATCTATCTTCTTCACAAATATGACCAGACTCTGAATACCATCGGTGAGAAACATGCTTTAATTCCTTCTTTTCAAACTCAATCCATGAAAAGTTAATTAGTAATTTCCCATCTTCATCAGTTTTATATCTTGGAACCACAGCAGTGTTGAAATAAATTGTTCCTTTGCTATCAATTTTAAACATTTCTCTTAAACCAAGATTCCTTTTAAGCCGGTTGTGCATATGACCAAAAATTACAAGATCAACTTTTCTTCTCTTTTGTATTTGAGAAATAGCCACAGACAAATCTCTATCTCCCCAATCTAATGAGGGTAATTTCCAGTCTTTTCCACAAATGCTTTTAGGTTCTGAACCTAAACCCGAGGGTCCAGCATGAGACATAATTATTAAAGGTATATCTTCTACAGTCTTTTCTGAACATTTGATAATTTTATTTATTGAATCTTGTTCGGTGATAGGTCCATAAACACCTTGAACTTCTTTCGAAAGATAATAGCCCCCCCCCAGAGCTACATGGTCTTGCAGATAGTAAATTTATTTGATTATTGAAAACTTTCAAATCCCATGCACAATATTTTCCACCAAGAACACGTATCTGCTTTGAGAGAGTTTCGCCTGTAGAATCCCTCCCCCTATCATGATTTCCTAGAATCACATAAGTAGGAATTTTAATCTCATTGATTTTTTTAATTATTTTGATACTTCCATCAGAAATATCACCAACAAATAAAACAATATTTGGTTTAATAATCGATAAAACTTTTAAGTCTAATTCAGACCATTGACCATGACAGTCCCCAACAATAGCAATTTTTAAATTTGTCAGAATTTTCTCTGTATAAAGACATATAATCTATTTAGAGATATTCTAAATCCTGACCAGTATAACTTCTACTGCAAAACAGAAATCCATTCAAAAGGAAGAGGATTTGATTTCTGAAATAAAGAAGCTTTGCAAAAAAGCTAATGCCATTATTCTTGCGCACTATTATCAAGCGCCAGAAATCCAAGAAATTGCAGATTTTATTGGTGATTCATTAGATCTATCTAGAAAAGCAGCAAATAATGATGCAGATGTAATAATTTTTTGCGGAGTGCACTTTATGGCCGAAACCGCAAAAATACTTAGCCCAAATAAAAAAGTTTTATTACCGGATATAAATGCAGGATGCTCGTTAGCAGATGATTGTCCCTCAGATAAATTTCAAAAGTTCAGAGAAGAGAATCCAGAACACTTTGTAGTGAGTTACATAAATTGTACTGCCGAAGTAAAAGCCCAAAGTGATCTAATTTGTACAAGTAGTAATGCAGTCTCATTAGTTAATAAGATCCCTGAAGATAAAAAGATAATATTTGCTCCAGATCAGAATCTTGGGAGATGGGTACAAAAAAATTCTGGAAGAAATCTCAAATTATGGCCTGGCAGCTGCATTGTTCATGAATCATTTAGTGAAGAAGCTCTATTAAAATTAAAATATCAGAATCCAAAAGCAAAAGTAATTGCTCACCCTGAATGTAGTCAAAATTTACTGCTTCTCTCGGACTTTATTGGATCAACCAGTAAATTACTTGATTTCGTAACAAAAGATCCATCAAAAACTTACATGGTATTAACTGAACCTGGAATAATACATCAAATGAAGAAGAAAGAACCTGATAAGAACTTTATTGAAGTTCCAGACATAGAAGGTTGTAAATGTAACGAATGTCCATATATGAAATTAAATACTTTAGAAAAAATTCTTGATTGTTTAAAAAATAATTCCCCGTCTATCGAACTTGACCCAGAAATAATAAGAAAAGCTTATGTACCAATAAAGAGAATGTTGGATATGAGTAATTAATTTAATGAAAATACTTTATTTCCCTTATTAATTTTCAGGAATGCGTTCAAATTTGTAGTTTCTGGATTGTATTTGCTTATCTGATTTTTCACTTTAATTATGTTTATTAGCTCTTTTTCACCTGCTTTATATTGTCTATCTTTTCTAGTTCCAATCTCTCTTTGAAGAATAGGGTTGATATTCATTTTCACGTCAATGTCCGGGACAATTCCAGATTTATTTATATCTGTACCGTTCGGAGTTAAATACTTTGCAACTGTAACAGTTAGTCCTGAACCATCAACTAAAGTTCGCATCGATTGAACTAGACCTTTCCCAAAAGTTTTCTTACCAACTAATTTCCCTCTTTTGTTATCCTTTATTGCACCGGATACTATTTCACTAGCGCTAGCAGAACCTTCATTAACTAAAACGACTAAGGGCTTGTTTGTTAGAGCTTGACCATTTCCTCTTTTAATTTCTTTTAAACCATCTTTACTTAAGGTACTTACTATTACCCCTTTGTTAATAAAGTGTCTTGAAATATCAATGCTTGATTCTAATAAACCTCCAGGATTACTTCTTAAGTCAAGAACGTATCCTGCTACTTGTTTTTTTTCTAAATCTTTAATAGCATCTCTTGTCTCCTTTGAGGCATTTGCATTAAATTGTTTAATTCTTACATAGCCAATTAATAAACCATTTTTAGTTTGATTTGTTTTACTAAAAACAGTTTTTATTTCAATTTTTTCTCTTGATAAAACCTTAAAAAAGGATTTAGAACCTCTCAAGATTTCAAGTTTAACTTTAGTGCCTCTCTCCCCTCTTATTAGTTTAACGGCATCCTCTATAAACATTCCCTTTGTAGAAATATCATCTATAGATAATATTTTATCTCTAGCCTTTATCCCAGCATCATAAGCTGGTGTGCCCTGAATAGGAGAAACAATTATTAAATCATCAGATTCTTTATCTTTAACTATTTGGATACCAACTCCAGTTAATTCTCCAGAGGTATCAATTCTCATTTGATTAAATTCTTTAGGTTCTAAAAATCTTGTGTAAGAATCGTCTAGTTTTGAAAGCATATTTCTTATAGCATCATATGCTTCATTTTTGTCTGAGTACGTCTTTGATAAAAATTCTTTTCTTAACTCAATCCAATTAGACTTTTGAAATTTACCACTTGAATCTAAAAAATCCCTATAAACAATTTGCCATACATGATCAATTACTTCTTTATGACTATTATTTAAGACTGTTGCCTCAGCAAAATTATTAAAAAATATCCCAGAAAAAGTTGTCGCGAATAAAATAATGGAATTTTTCTTTAGCAATTTTTTTATTTTCAAAATATCTGATTTTTCTAATATAATAATAAAATATTTAAAATAATAAAATTTGATTAATATTTAAGGATTAATCCACTTCCCATCATCCTTAATAAGCTGAATTAGAGCATTAACTCCCTCGTCCTCAGGTACTCTTTTTATTTCTTCTTTCCTTCGATATAAAGCAATAGTTCCCTTGCCCTTCCCAACATAACCATAGTCAGCATCTGCCATTTCTCCTGGTCCATTTACGATACAACCCATTATTGCTATATCTAAACCAGTTAAATGTGAAGTAGCATTCCTAACTTTATCCACAACTTCCTCTAAATTAAAAAGAGTTCTTCCACAACTGGGGCAGCTGATGTATTCAACCATTGTTTTCCTTAATCCTAGAGATTGCAAGATTGAGTAGCAAACTGGAATTTCCTTCTCAGGGGCTTCTGTTAAAGAAACTCTAATAGTATCTCCTAATCCCTCCGCGAGAAGCGTGCCGATACCGGCAGTACTTTTAATCCTTCCATAATCACCATCCCCAGCTTCTGTCACTCCTAAATGTAGTGGATAATTGTATCCTTCTGAGTCAAGTCTATCTGCAATCATTCTGTAAGCTGCCAACATGACTGGAGCCCTCGATGCTTTCATAGAAATAATTATGTTATGAAAATCAAGTTCATCACAAATTTTGACAAACTCCATCGCAGATTCTGTCATTCCCAATGGAGTATCTCCATAAGTAAAAAGCATTCTCTCAGAAAGAGACCCATGATTAACTCCAATCCTTAAAGCTTTATTTTCAGACTTTAAAACTTCTACTAATGGGGTAAATCTTTTAAGTATTGTTTGTTTAATAGTTTCAAATTCCTTATCAGTATATTCAGTTCTAGAGGGATCTGATTTCTCAAACACAAACAAGCCTGGATTTATTCTTACTTTGTCAACATGTTTTGCAACCTCCATTGCGATTTTCATACCATTATGATGAACATCAGCCACTAAAGGAGTGTTGATATTATTATCTAATAATTTTTCTTTTATATCTCCTACGGCTTTTGCATGTGCTAAGGAAGGAACGGTCAATCTTACAATTTCACAACCCACATCATGAAGTCTTTTGATAGCCAAGAAAGCATTTTCGACATCCATAGTATCTTCATTTATCATGGATTGAACTCTTACTGGATAATCACTTCCAATAGCTACATCACCAACCATTACTGTTCTAGTTATCCTTCTCTCAATATGAGTTGAATATCTTTTGGAGAGACTATTAACCTCTTTTGATTGAGTTAATGACATTAAAATTCTTAATATTCAAAAAGGATTCATTAAATTATACGGCATATAGTTTACCACTTACATTCTTTAAGTCTTTCAAAGTTAGATGGTAAGGTTTATTGATTTCTTTTGAAGGAAATCTCAACAAATAAGATGGATGAAAAATTACCATAATTTCTCTCCCATCTTTTTTAATCCATTTACCTCTTAAATTACTTATAGGATCTTTAACTTCTAAGATAGTTCTCATAGCAGTCGAACCAGTAAGTATTATAAATTTTGGATCAACAAGCTTTATTTGTTGAAATAACCAAGGTTTATGAATATTAATTTCTCTAGCAGTTGGTTTTCTATTATTTGGTGGACGACATTTAATTACATTGCAAAAATAAACATCCTCCTGACAATCAATCCCCGCTTTTATCAATAATTCGTTTAACAATTTACCAGATTTACCTACATATGGTTTTCCTTCTAAATCTTCCTGAGCTCCAGGAGCCTCACCAATTATTAACAAATCTGCAAATACGTTTCCTCTCCCAATAACTAACCTTTTCACCGAAAATAAAACTTTAAATATTTTTTTATCTTAAGAACTCAAAACATGAAAATAAAATAGATTAAGAAAATGAACTAAATTAAACCATTATGTGATAGTTTTATTTATTCTTAATTTATGCATTTGTCATCATTAAAAGTCATATTTGAAAAGTTATAAATCAATGAGCCAAGTTAATTTATCTGAGCGGGCACTTTCAATTGAGCCTTCTCTTACATTGCAGATAAGTGCAAAAGCAAATCAATTATCTGCAGAAGGAGTAGATATTTGCAATTTAAGTGCAGGAGAACCTGACTTTAAAGCCCCAAATGAAGTTATAGAGGCTACAAGTAAAGCTATATTTGATGGATTTACAAAGTACGGGCCTGCAGCGGGCAATTTAGATCTCCGAAAAGCAATTGCAAATAAACTTCAAATTCAAAACAATTTAAATTATGAATTTGAAAATGTAATGGTCACAAATGGTGCTAAGCAAGCAATATATAATCTTTTCCAAGTTTTGTTAAATACTGGAGACGAAGTTATTATTCCTTCTCCATACTGGTTAAGTTATCCCCAGATGGTTAGGTTGGCAGGAGGGAAGCCAATCTTTACAAATTCTTCTGCAGAAGATGGATTTAAAATAAATATAAAAGATTTGAAGTCTAAAATCTCTTCAAAAACTAAATTTATAATTATCAATTCTCCTAATAACCCTACTGGAAGAGTTTTGTCAAAGGAAGAATTATTGCAAATTGTCGATTTAGCTAGAGAAAATCCCAATATCAATATTCTTTCTGATGAGATTTACGAACTAATCCTTAAAAAAGAATTTAAACACTATAGTCTTTCTTCACTAGCAAATGACTTAAAAGATAGGATTTTTATAATAAATGGGTTTGCGAAAGGTTGGGCTATGACTGGCTGGAGGATAGGTTATTTAGTAGGTCCTAAAGATGTAATCAAAGCATCCTCAGCATTACAAAGTCAAAGTACAAGTAATGTTTGTTCTTTTGTTCAAAAAGGTGCTTTAGAAGCTTTAAAAATTAATAATGACTTTTTCTCAATGATAAATAGCCACTATGATCAAAGAAGAAGTCTTCTCTATGAGGGCCTTAAAAATATAAATGGGATTTATATTGAAGAACCTAATGGAGCATTTTATGCATTTCCAAAATTACCTAACTCCTCAATTACTTCTGTTGATTTCTGCAATAAAGCTCTTCAAGATTACGGTTTAGTGGTCGTACCTGGAAAAGCTTTTGGTGCTGATCAATGTATTAGAATTTCTTGTGCAGCTTCAGAGAAAAAAATAAAAGATGGACTAGAAAGGATTGAAAAAGCCATCTCTGAATATTATTAATTTAAAACCAATTAATGTTTAATTTTAAAAATTTCATTTTAAGTTCATCTCTATTTTTTTCTATTTTTTCATCACCTGTATTCTCAAATCCCAAAGTTTTAAAAGTTGGAGCAATACCTGATCAAAACCAAGAGGTTTTGGATAAAAGATTTAATTTATTTTCAAAAGAATTATCCAAGCAACTTGATGTAGAAGTTAAATACATTCCTGTTATTAATTATGTTGCAGCAGTAACTGGATTTAGAACTAAAGATTTAGATTTAGTTTGGTTTGGCGGTTTGTCAGGAGTTCAAGCAAGAATACAAACTCCTAATTCAATTGTCATAGCCCAAAGAGATATCGATAAGGAATTTAAAAGTGTATTTATAGTGAACAAAAATTTAGAACTTAAGCCAATTTCAAATATTAAAGGACTTAAAAAACTAAAAAATTTAAGATTTACTTTTGGCTCTGAAAACTCAACTTCTGGAAGATTAATGCCACAATATTTTTTAAATCAAGCAGGGGTAGAGATTAAACATTTTAAAGGAAAAAAAGCAGGTTTTAGTGGGAGTCATGATGCCACTATAGCTTTAGTTAATAGTGGGGCATTTGATGCTGGAGCTTTAAATAAACAAGTTTGGGAAAACAATCTTAAAAATAATCCCAAAAGAACAAGTAATTTAGAATTATTCTGGATCACCCCAGAATATGTTGACTATCATTGGATTGCACAAGGGGATCTTGAAAATAGATTTGGGGAAGGGTTTACAAACGAACTTAAATCAGTAATTCTAAATTTAGATATAAAGAAAAAATCACATAAACAGATATTAGATATGTTCAATGCAAAAAGATTTATAAATGCAGGAGCAGAACAATATAAAAATATAGAGTACATCGGGAAGAAATTAAATAAAATTAGATGAATAACACTCTCTTAGAATTAAAAAATATATCTTATAAATACGAAAATAATCTGATTCTAAAAAAAATAAATTTAAAAATAAATTCTGGGGAAAAAATTGCACTTTTAGGTAAAAGCGGTTCAGGAAAAACTACTCTTATATCAATACTTAATGGCACTATCAAGCCAACTCAAGGTGAGGTTAAATTATTCAATAAAAGTTTCGAGGAATTGGAAAGAAAGCAGAAAAGTAAGATAACAACTATTTGGCAAGATTTAAGATTAATAGAAGATCTCTCTGCAGAACAAAATGTTAATTGTGGACTGCTAGCAGAAAATAATTTTTATTTCGCTTTTAAAAACTTACTAAATATAAGTTCTTTTAAGAAGGCGCATAAATATATGCAATTATGTAGACTTCATAACTCTATTTACGACAAAAAAATCAGAAAACTATCTGGAGGGCAAAAACAAAGGGT
>CACJUL010000020.1 GCA_902596585.1 uncultured Prochlorococcus sp. | reverse complement strand
TTGAAAAGAGATGGAGAATGCAAAGACTTGGAAAGAGTTTTGACGATGCAGCTGGAGAAGCATTTGATAAAGTTGGAAGATTATTAGGTCTTAGTTATCCAGGAGGACCGGCAATTGAAAAAATTGCAAAAAATGGTAATCCTCTAAAATTTAATTTACCAAAATGCAAGATTTCTGATAAAAAGGGTGGATTTCTTAAATATGATTTTTCTTTTAGTGGTCTAAAAACTGCTGTCTTAAGATTGGTTGAGAAAATGAATTCAGATGGGAGGAACGTCCCAGTAGCTGATATTGCTGCAAGTTTTGAGAGGGTTGTGGCTGAGGTACTAGTAGAGAGGACTATAAGGTGTGCAGAAGATCATTACTTGGATAATATTGTAGTAGTTGGGGGTGTAGCAGCTAACCATACATTAAGAAAAATGATGATTAGTGAAGCTAGTAAAAAATCTATTAAAGTTCATTTAGCTCCACTAAATCTTTGTACAGATAATGCCGCGATGATTGGAGCAGCTGCTTTGTTCAGAATTAAATCCAAGGATCATTTTAGTTCCCTTAAATTAGGTGTTTCAGGAAGACTCTCAATTGAACAAGCAAATACACTGTATGAAGAAAATCCGCCTTTTTGACTCCAATGAATAAACAATCTAAAATCGAGATTAAAGAAACAGATAACTTAGTAGATAAAAAGGAACTCAATTTATGGAAAAGAGGTTTTACCCCACAAGCTGAAATATGGAATGGGAGGATGGCAACTATTGGTATAGGGATTATTTTGATTATTGTTGCATTGATAAGCCAATTTTCTTAATTTGATAAGATAATTTCTTTGTGATTTATGGGAACTTATTAAAACTCACTTTAGTTTTACTTATTAATTAAATTAAAAAATTATTGTTTTTAATGGACTTGCGATAAGTTTATTGATTTAATCGAAATAATCAATATTATTTATTATTTATAAAGTTGTATGACGCCTGAAAGGCTGGGATTACTTTGGGGAATAACTTTATTTGCAGGTTCTTGTGCTCGACTAATTTCTTCTGTTACAGGATTCCCAAGTGTTGTTATTTTATTGCTTTCTGGATTATCCATCGGAAGATCAGGCTTGGGATTGGTTGAGCCTTTGGATCTTGGACAAGGGCTTGAGACTATTGTCGGACTTTTAGTCTGCTTAGTGCTATTCGAAGGGGGACTAAATTTAAGATTGCCTGAAGGTAATATAAGAAATACAGTTTTAAAAATTTCATTAATAAGACTTTTAATTTCATTATCAGCAGGAATCTTTATTTCTCATTGGTTGGCTGGACTCTCATGGCAAGTTGCTGGAATATATAGCGCCATAGTTCTAGCTACTGGACCTACAGTAGTCTCTCCATTAGTTGAACAAATAAAATTGGCTTCTCCTCTTTCGGAAGTTTTAAAAGCTGAGGGATTGTTACTTGAACCAATTGGAGCAGTATTAGCATTATTACTATTAGAACTGACATTAGGCGATCTACATGGAATTAACGATGTATTTATTGCATTAATGCAAAGATTAGGGGGCGGTGTTCTAATTGGATTAAGTGCAGGATGGTTACTTTCAGAAATCTTAAAAAAAATAAAAAATGAAGCATCATTCGGTATAGAGCTACAAGTTACACTTGGATTCATTTTTCTTGTATATGGAGTTTGTGAATATTTTTTGCCAGAATCGGGCTTACCTGCTTCTGTCGCGGCAGGCTTTATTGTGGGCAAAAGAGAAGTAATAGATAAGGAGAGACTGGATAATCTGATAGGGGAATTGGCTCAATTAGCAATAACGGTTCTTTTCCCTCTTTTGGCAGCTGATGTTTCTTGGGGGGAGTTAAGCCCACTAGGTTGGGGAGGGGTTGTTTGCGTTCTTATGCTGATGGTGATTGTTCGTCCTATCTCAATCTGGATAGCAACAATGGGAAAAGAATTAGATCTGAAAGAAAAAGTATTTTTAGCATGGTTAGCTCCAAGAGGGATTGTTACTGCAGCGGTAGCTTCTCTATTTGCGATCAGATTAGAACAGGCTGGCATACTTGGAGCTGGTCGTCTTCAAGGTTTAGTATTCCTTACGATATTAATGACAGTGGGCATTCAAGGTCTTACAGCTAAACCTTTGGCAAATAGGTTTAAATTAAGTCAAAAAAATTAGATTGATTTAAGACATCTTTCTATCCGTGATATATCACTTTTATTCTCTGAGAAAAGTTCCCAACTTTGAATTAAATCTGGACCACTGAGAGAACCAAAAAAGGCTACTCTTAATGATTTCATTAAAGTTCCTTTTTTAAAATTATGCTTTTTCGATATTTCGTTTATTATTTGTTTGCCTATCTCTTTGTCAAGTTTTACAGTATTTTGCTCAATTAAATAATTTAAGATTAGTTGTAGAGGTTCTTTACTATTGTTTTTTTCGAGGAAATCTTGTCCTTCTTTATCAATAGGTGGTAGTGAGAAAAAAGGTTTTGATTGATCAATGGCGTCTTTTAATAGGGTCATCGAATCTTTAATCAAATTTACTAATTTAATAGCCCATTCTTGAGATGGTGGATTCCAACCCATATTCTCCCAGTATCTCGAAATGATCTCACTTAATTTAACTGATTCCATATTTTTTATGTATTGAGAATTAATCCAGTTGAGTTTCTCCCAGCTGAATTTTGCTCCAGCTTTATTTATATCTGATAAGTCAAAAATTTTAGATATCTCATCAAGCGAAAGTATTTCCTTCTCGGCAGATTTTGGAGACCAACCCAGAAAAGCCATGTAGTTTGATAAGGCCTCAGGTAAATATCCCATATCTCTAAATTCGTCGATTGAAGTAACGCAATCTCTCTTGGATAATTTTTTCCCTTCATTATTTAGTATTAGAGGTGTATGTGAAAAAGTTGGTAGCTTAAAATTTAACGCTTCATAAATCAATATTTGTTTTGCAGTATTGGAAATATGGTCTTCACCTCTAACTACATGAGTTATATTCATGAAATTATCGTCAACTACAACTGCAAGATTATATAAAGGATCTCCAATTTCGTATCCCATAGCCCTTCTTGATAAAACTAAATCACCCCCCAAGTCCTTACCTTGCCACTTGATTTCACCTCTTATCTGATCTACCCATTTAATTTGTATTTTTTCATCAATCTTAAACCTTATTACTGAGTTCCTTCCTTGGGAGATGAATTTTTCAATCTCTTCTTTGGAAAGATTTCTGTGTCTATTATCGTGCTTTGGAGGGTATCCTTTCTTTTTTTGTTCTTCTCTTAATTCAGAAATCTCATTTTCTGTAGTAAAGCATCTATATGCAAAACCAGATTCCATTAGCTTTTTGATGTATTTTTTGTAAATCGTAATTCGGTCACTTTGTTTTACAGGTTCTTCATCCCATTTAAGTCCAAGCCATTTCAAACCTTCTAATATGTTTTTTGTGTATTCAGATTTCGATCTAAGAAAATCTGTATCTTCTATTCTTATAAGAAATTTTCCGCCTATTTTTTGTGCATACAACCAATTAAATAATGCTGTTCGGGCCGTACCAATATGAAATAAACCTGTTGGACTTGGAGCTAATCTTAAACGGTTTTCCAAATTATTTTTAAAAAATACGGGACCGACGGGATTCGAACCCGCAACTTCCGCCGTGACAGGGCGGTGCTCTAACCAGTTGAACTACGGTCCCAAGATTTTGTTCTAAAAATATTAGAACTATATTTTTAAATTATCAGATCATAGTATTTAATTAATGTTGTTGTAATAAAAAAAATTTATTAATTTAAGGATTTAAAGAAAAAGTAAGTTTCAGAACTCCTAAAAAATAAAAAGGTATTTATTTTTGGGGTCTAAAACCAGCCGGTTCGATCAACCTAACTTGATTCCCTCTAGCGGTAAATTCTCTTCCTTGGTCACTCTGCACTACAACTCTTCCACCAGATTTAACTCTGATGACTCTTGCACGAACCCATCCTAAAGCTGCTGATTCTAGGACTTTTACTACGTCCCCTGGTTGAAGATCTAACTCCATTCTGTGAAAAATAATTTACATAATGTTGATCAAACGCGTCGTGGAGGACTTGAACCCCCGACATCAGGTTTTGGAGACCTGCGTTCTACCAACTGAACTAACGACGCATTTAAATGATTATAAGCGTCTTTGTGACCAATAAGGTTGTAAATTTACAACTTTAACGATCGAAGCGTTGTTTAACGCGAGTAGCTTTTCCTACTCTATCTCTTAGATAGAATAATTTCGCCCTTCTTACTTTACCTCTACGTTCAACTTTTAGAGAGGCAACCTGTGGACTATGTAGCATAAATACTCTTTCCACTCCTATACCCTGAAAAATTCTTCTAACTGTAATAGTCTGGTTAATTCCTCCATGTCTTTTTGCTATGACAACGCCTTCATAAGGTTGGACTCTTTCTTTATTGCCTTCTGTAATTTTTACTCCAACTTTAACAGTGTCCCCAACATATATTTCAGGTAATTCTTTTTTTAATTGTTGGTTCTCAAATTCCTTAATAAGATTGGATGCGCTTAAGGTTTGCGTAGTCTCAGAAACCGTATTTTTTTCTTTTTGTTCAACTGATACATCAACTGATGCTTCAGCTTTAATGCCGGTTTCTAAATCCTTCTCTTGTTTCTCTTTGGCCATTTTTGTCATTATTATCCTACAAGTTCTATATCTTAACCTTTTGACTCGCCTTTAGTAACCTTTTTGGTAAATGAAATTGTTTTTGAAAACATTTGGAATCCTGTGACGAGCATCCATAAAACTCCAAGGGAATTCAATATTACATATATAAGTTCTCCATTATCTCCAAGCCATTCGCCCTCATGGAGAGACATTAACCAATGAACTTGTTCTCTAGAGTAACCCAGTAAATCTTTTGAGACCCTATAAAGAAGACCAGTAATTGAAGATATAAATAATGGAAGAAAAATCCAGGGCGCCAAAGCCTTATGAAATTGCCTAGAATTAAATAAAGTTTTCATTTTCGTTTCTTTACCATTGTTATTGATAGATTTAAGGTAGCCAAGATCATAAAGGCTATTTTGAAAATATTTACCTATTACTATTATTTATTCCAATGAGACATTTTGCAGATCTTTTGTTAAATAAAAATAATTCAAAAGCTAATGATCAAGTTCCTTTTATTCAGAGGAGAAGAGGAATCGAAATAAAGTCTTCACGGGAAATAAATTTGATGAAAAAATCTAGCAGAATTGTAGCTACTGTTTTGAGAGAAATTAATGACTTAATTAAACCTGGAATGAGTACAAAAGATTTAGATGATTTCGCAGAAAAGAGGATAAAAAGTTTTGGAGCTGTGCCAAGTTTCAAGGGTTACCATGGATTCCCTTCTAGTATTTGTTCTAGTATTAATAATGAGGTTGTCCACGGTATTCCAAGTAAAAATAAAATAATTAAAAATGGTGACTTGGTTAAAATTGATACAGGGGCATATTTAGATGGTTTCCATGGAGATAGTTGTATATCAATTTGTGTAGGAGAAGTTAGTCCAAAGGCCCAAACACTTAGTGATATAGCTTTTAAAGCATTGTACGCGGGGCTTTCGAAAATCAAGGCAGGAAACACTCTTCTAGATGTGGCTGGGGCAATTGAAGATATCGTTATTAAAAACGGCTTTAGTGTTGTTGAAGATTACACAGGTCATGGAGTGGGAAGAAATCTTCACGAAGAACCATCCGTTTTTAATTTTCGAACCAAAGAATTGCCTAATGTTGTCCTTCGAGAAGGAATGACACTAGCTGTAGAGCCCATTGTTAACGAAGGGACTAAGTTTTGTAAAACATTAAATGATAGATGGACTGTAATAACAAAAGATGGAAAATTATCGGCACAATGGGAACATACAATAGTTGTTTTAAAAGATGGTATTGAAATATTGACAGATAGAGATTTCTAGACTCTAAGATTTGTAATTAAAGATAATTCGACAATATAAAAAAATAAAAAACTCTTTTAGAGGGAAAAGTAAATATGTCAAAGGGTTTGGACTAATTATTATTAAATATCTTTTTGAATTGATCAAATCATAAATTTTTTTAGATACAAATTTGGGACTCATAATCCCGATAGGATTAAGTTCTGATTTGAAAGGACCTAAGATTATTTTTTTGATAATTAATTTTTTCTTAGAATCTTTTTCTAGAAAATTTTTTTTGTATGAAATTAATTGACCAATAAGTGCCTTACTTATCTCATAAGAGGGATTTAAGGCCGGTAATATTTCCGCTTCAGATGTGTTTATCCAAATTTCTTTCTTTATCAATGAATCATTAGTTATAGCGATCTCCTCAAATAGATTTAAAAATTTGAATTTGCTTAATGCATTTATTTCTATTGATCTTTCATAATTTAAATTTTCTCTACTTAGGTTGTAAACACCGTGGTTCAAAATTAAAATATCAATTTTTTTTAAGTGTTTTCTTAATTTAGATTCTTTCCCACATTCCCATTTAATCCATTCATTAGGAGATTCAAGATTTATTTCATAATCATTTTTACTGTGTGTGAATCCAATAACCTTGTATCCTTTCTGACGAAACAACTTAGTAAGTTCTTTCCCAAGAGTACCCGAAGCTCCTGTAATCCCAACTGTTTTCCCTTTTTTAATTGAACTTATCATTTTGTTCGGTTTTAATAAATAACATTAAAAACTAGAGTAAATTTAATAAAAATATACCTATATATTTGATTAAAACTCATAAATAAATATTTGTTTAGTTCTGAAAAAAATATTATCTTGAATTTATTGATAAATAAACTTACTTAATTATGAGCGATATATTATTAATTGGTTCATGTGAGCCATTTAGTGGTAAGTCTGCATTGGTTCTTGGGATAGCAAAAAAGCTTTTACAGGAGAAAAAAAAAGTACGTATTGGTAAACCATTAGCAACTTGTATCGAACTTACAAATCTACCTTCAATGTCTTATGAAGGCTTAATAGATGATGATGTTAAGTTTATTGGATCTACATTAAATATCGAAGAAGAAAATTTAATTTCTTCGGTAGGACTATTAGATGATATATCAGCTGAAAAAAGAATCTCTAATAAAGACTTACTTCCAGGAAAAGGTTTTGATCAAATAGAGGGATTGGTTAATGATGATTTTGAAGGGTTGACCATTTTAGAAGCTGCTGGAAGTCTTTATGAAGGAATGATTTATGGTTTAAGTCTCCCACAATTAGCTAAAAGTTTAGATGCGAAAGTATTAATTGTGAATTTATGGGAAGATTGTAAAAGTGTAGATGCGTTACTTGATGCGAAGAGACAATTAGGAGATCATTTGGCTGGAGTGGTATTAAATGCAGTTCTACCTCAAGAGGTCGAAAAAGTTAAAAATGAATTAATGCCTTCTTTAAAATATATGGGCATAGAAGTTTTTGGGGTCATGCCTAAATCACCACTTCTTAGAAGTGTTACGGTTGGTGAGCTAATAAGAAGATTAAATGCCGAAATAATCTGCTGTCCTGAAAAAGATCAATTACTTGTTGAGACATTAAGTATTGGTGCTATGGGTGTAAATTCTGCAATGGAATTTTTCAGGAGAAGAAGGAATATGGCTGTAGTTACTGGAGCTGATAGAACTGATATCCAACTAGCGGCTTTGGAAGCCTCGACTCAATGCCTTATTTTAACTGGTTTGGGAGAACCCTTATCACAATTAATTCATAGGGCGGAAGAATTAGAGGTCCCAATTCTAAAAGTGGAACTTGACACTCTTGCTACGGTTGAAATCATTGAACAGGCTTTTGGCCATGTCAGAATACACGAATCTATTAAGGCTTCTTATGCTATTCAATTAGTTCAGGAGAACGTAAATTTACAAGGAATTCTTGAAAAAATAGATTTTCCCTGCAATTTCTCAGATAAATGCTAATTTCAAATATAGTAACCATTTTATTTTGAGTCGCTCTTTAGATTTACCTACAACAGAAGGTGTTGACGCTCTAGCACAAGAACTTGCAAAACTCCAAGATAATGGGAAACGCAGGATTGCTTTTCTTGGCACTAGACATGTACCAGTTGTTGATATTCACTTGATTGAGTTAATAGCAAGATCCCTAGCGGAGGAAGGACATAATATTCTTACTTCTGGATCACAAGGGGTAAATGCTGCGGTTATTCGAGCTGTTTTGGACATTAATCCATCATTATTGACCGTTCTACTACCACAAAGCCTTGATAGACAAATACCCGAAATCAAGGATCAACTTGAAAGGGTTATGCATTTGGTTGAAAAAAGTGAAAATGATGAATTGCCTTTGCCACTTGCAAGCAGCCTTTGTAATCAAGAAATAATTTCAAGATGTGATCAATTAATATGTTTTGCCTTTCACGATAGTGAAACCTTACTTAATAGTTGTAGATGTGCGGAAGAGATGGGAAAGCTGGTTAGTTTGTTATTTTTTGATTAAATTAATCTATTTCCCTTTATTTAAAAATAATTTATGCTAAAAGTAATCTTGCATTAAAATATTTACGATGGCAGAAAGCTTTTCATTTGATGTGGTTTCTGATTTTGAGAGACAGGAATTAGTTAATACTTTAGACCAAGTAAAAAGAGAAATCTCTCAGCGCTACGATTTGAAAGGAACTGATTCGCAAATTGAGTTAGATAAAGAGAATATTTTTATAACCACTAATAGCGAGTTAACCTTAAATGCTGTAAATGACATAATTAGGCAAAAAGCAATAAAAAGAAATTTATCTTTGAAAATTTTCGAATACGGTGATATTGAGATCGTAAGTGGTAATAAAGTGAAACAGACTATTCTATTGAAACGAGGCATTAAACAAGAAATAGCAAAAACAATCAGTAAAAATATTAGAGATCAAATCAAAAAAATTACCGTTAGCATAAACGGTGAGTGCCTCAGGGTTTCAAGTAAAAGTAAAAATGATCTTCAGTTAGCAATAAAGCTCATTAGTGAATTGGAAGAATCTTTGAACATCCCTCTAAAAGCTAATAATTTTAGATAAAATTTTTAAAATGTTTATATATAAAATGGCAGATTACCCTGAAGTTCTTATTAAATCATTGCTCAAAAAGGTAAAAGAATATCCACGTTTTTCACGGGGAGAAATAGAGAAATTTTGTTGGATGGCAGTGCATGAGCATAAACATGGAGTCCTGCCCTCTGAATATGACATAAGGGAAATAGATGAAGAGCTTTATTTAAAACTATTGCAAGAATTTAAATAAAATATTAATTAGAAGTATTTAATAAAAAATATAAGGGGGTTTTTTTTACAATTATTAAAAAATTATTTAACTAAATACACTATGTAATGCACTAATTAATTTGATTAAATATGATTGATTAAAAGTATATTTTAATGTCAACATCTTTTAAAAATGTCACCCCAACTGGTCCTGGTGGAACTGCAACTTTATTAATTGTATTGTCCTTCACTGGTTTCCTTTTACTCACCCAATCTCTTTTTGTTGTTCCCTCTGGGCAAGTTGCAGTAATTACAACATTAGGGAAAGTTAGTGGTCCCTCTAGGAGAGCTGGTTTAAACTTTAAACTTCCATTTATTCAGTCTGTTTATCCTTTTGATATTAAAACCCAAGTTCAACCTGAAAAATTTGAAACTTTAACTAAGGATCTTCAAGTTATTAGAGCAACAGCTACTGTTAAATATTCAGTAAAGCCCAACGAAGCAGGAAGAATTTTCGCAACAATTGCTAGCAGAAACAGTGATGTTTACCAAAAAATTGTTCAGCCATCTTTACTCAAGGCACTTAAGTCAGTCTTTTCTCAATATGAGTTAGAGACAATAGCTACCGAATTTGCAGTGATCTCTGAGAAAGTTGGTGATACTGTCGCTAAAGAACTTAATTCATTTGACTACGTAGATGTTAAAAGTTTAGATTTGACCGGACTTGAGATTGCTGAAGAATATAGAGCTGCTATTGAGCAAAAGCAAATAGCTGGGCAACAATTATTGAGAGCAAAAACAGAAGTTGAAATTGCAGAACAAGAAGCATTAAGGTATGAGACATTAAACAGAAGTCTCGACGATCAGGTACTTTTTAAATTATTTCTTGATAAATGGGATGGTAGTACACAAGTTGTGCCAGGTCTACCAGGATCTGAAGGGGGAAGTCCTCCAGTAATAGTTGGTGGTAGAAGATAATCAATCTAGTTTTCTTACAAAAGTATTTTTATATTTATTTTTTAAACACAAAGTCAAGTTATTGATCTTTTATCGCCTTGAATGATTGATCAAATGCTTCAATTGTTTTATCAATCTCTTCTTCACCATGTGCAAGTGATGTGAAGCCAGCTTCAAAAGGACTTGGTGCTAAGTAAATTCCTCTTTGAAGCATCTCTCGATGCAACTTACCAAAGAGTTGAGCATTATTTAATTTTGCTTCATCAAAGTTCCTAACTGGCCCATCACACAAGAAAAATCCAAACATAGCGCTTACACTACCACCGTTAATTGCAATGCCATTATTTTCGGCAGACTGAAGTATCCCTTCAATTAATCTAGAGGTTATTGAGTCTAATTTTCCGTAAATCCCTTCTTGTTTGAGTAGCTCGAGAGTTTTAATACCTGCAGTCATTGCAAGTGGATTTCCGCTTAAAGTACCAGCTTGGTATACAGGGCCCGAAGGAGCGACCATTGACATTATTTCTTTTTTACCTCCATAAGCTCCAACAGGAAGGCCTCCACCAATGACTTTTCCTAATGTAGTTAAATCAGGAGTAACTCCAAATTTCTCTTGTGCTCCTCCATAACTTATTCTGAAACCAGTCATTACTTCATCAAAAACTAATAAGGAGCCATTTTCAGTAGTTAATTCTCTTAATCCTTCTAAAAATCCAGGTTCAGGAGTAATGAAGCCTGCATTACCAACTATAGGTTCAAGAATCACACCTGAAATAGCGTCAGGATTCTCAGAAAATAATTTTTTCACCGCCTCAAGGTCATTGTAAGGCGCAGTAAGTGTATTAGCAGTTGTGGTTCTTGGTACACCTGGAGAATCTGGTAACCCTAAAGTGGCAACTCCTGATCCTGCCTTTACTAAAAACATATCTGCATGGCCGTGATAACAACCGTCAAATTTAATTACTTTATCTCGTCCAGTGAATGCTCTCATAAGCCTTAAAACAGCCATACAAGCTTCAGTTCCGCTATTCACAAATCTAACCATTTCTACAGAGGGAACAGCATCTATTACCATTTCAGCAAGTTTGTTCTCTAAAACGCAGGGGGCTCCAAAGCTAGTACCTTTCTCAATAGCCTCATGTAATGCTGTTATAACTTCAGGGTGGGCATGGCCGCATATAGCTGGTCCCCAACTCCCTATATAGTCGATATATCTATTTCCATCGATATCCCAGGCAAAGGGGCCTTTGACTCTATCAAAAACAATTGGCTGCCCGCCTACAGACTTGAAAGCTCTTACGGGAGAGCTAACTCCTCCAGGCATCAATTCTTGTGCAGTAGAGAAAACTTCTTCTGATTGGGTGCAATTTAATATGTCAGTCACAATTTAAATAAATAAAGCTTTGAGAAAAAATTTGTCATGTTCTAACTTATAAATAAGTAAAAATTTTGTCAATCAGAATGAAATTCTACATTATGATATTTTTATCGCGTTAGTTTGGATTGTAAATATTTAATTTTAAGAAAAAATTTGTTTGAGTTATTACTATACAAAAAAACTCTTTATTAGTAAGTCTTTTCGGGTATTTAAGAACTCCAATTTATTTATTTTATATTTCGAAAAAATTATCCTCTTCTTCGAAAAAATCAATATTTTTGTCATTCCAGTTGAGATCAATCATGACTGGAACATGATCACTTGGTTGCAAATTCGCCCTAGGTGAGCTGTCTATCACACAACTTTTAAGTTTTGAAGACAATTCTTTGCTGGTATAAATATGGTCTATCCTCCAACCTTTATTTAATTCATATGCTTTATTACGGTAATCCCACCAACTCCAATGACCTGTGTCCTTTTCGAAAATTCTGAATGAATCTATTAATCTTCCTTTCAGAACATTATTTAATGCGTTTCTCTCAATCTCAGATGCCATTATCCCACCCTCGTATTTATTTGGATCATGAATATCTAAGGAAGATGGTGCAACATTAAAATCACCCATAAGACAAATTAGGTTACCTTTTTTTTCTTCTTCATCCAAAAAAGAAGCTAAACAACTTAACCAATTAATTTTGTATTCGAACTTAGTGGATCCTAGAGATGATCCATTAGGTACGTAGACATTTATGATCTTAATACCATTAAAATCAGCAGTTATTAATCTTTTTTGATCTTGAAAAATTTCAATATTTTGATCAGAATTTGCATAACCGCCGAATCCTTTTTTGACATTTGATGCTTTTTCTTTAGAAATAATGGCTACGCCGTTGTATGATTTTTGTCCATAAATCTCTACTGAATACCCTATTTTTTTGAAAGGTTCAATTGGGAAACTTTCATCCATCACTTTTGTTTCTTGCAAACACAGAATATCTGGATTAACTTGATTGATCCAATCTATTATTTGTGAAAGTCTTGTTCTTATAGAGTTAACATTCCAAGTTGCTATTAACAAATTTCTACTAAAATATGTAGAATTAAAATAGCAAATAAATTTTGGTATTTAATAATTTTGGCAATAAATAAAATGAAAATTTATTCTTATGAAAACCTCTCAAAACCAATAACTTTAATAATTATTCTGATTTCCATAATTTCTTTTAAAGGGAATTTACTTAATGCTGAATATTTATCTGAAGAATTACAAATAGAAAGTTCTACTAAGTCAGATGATGATGAATCAGCTATTCCAACTAATCCATTCGAACTTGTTGAAATGATTAGGAGATATAATAGCTTGAATGATGCTACTAATCCTTCTGATGCTTTAGATAATGCATTAGAAGCTTTCAATAATTCGGAGGAAAAATAAGGAATTTATACTTTAAATTATTCTTTTAAATTTTTATAAATGTTAAAAAATCCTATCCCAAAAGTCACAAATAAATTGCAGTATAGAGCAATTGGAATAATCAACGGTAAATTCACCCCAAATGAAAATAATCAATTAAATAGGGGTTATTTGATTGATAGTAAAGGCGAAAAAATTGAAACAGTAGTTTTGGGTAAAGCATTATCTCTTCTGAAAAAACACATTAACTTAGAGAAAAGTTATTTTTGGATTGTCTATCCAAAGAATAAAAATACTCAAAACTTACACTTACAAGTTGCTGGCATCTGGGACCCTTATCAGCTTAATGATTTTCCAAATGATTCTTCAAAAACAAACTTTTCGAAATTATTAAAAGAATTAGATTTAAAGGATAACTATTTTTCTATTAGAGGAGAATTAGTTTTTGTTAACACTCAAAAAAAAGAAATTGTTATCAAAATATGTTCTGCTTTAAAACTACAGAATTCAAAAAATAAGAATTTTAAATTAGTAATTAAAGGAGAGCTTTCCCTTGAACTTCTCAATAGTTTTGTAAGTCTAGATGTCATTAGGGATGGAAATTCTTTGGAATTATTTAATTACGAAGTTATTGAAAAAAATATTCCTAAAAAAATTAAAATGATAAGTTGATCATAACCGCAATTTTTACTAATAAAGAAGTCTGAGATTTATGGAAGAAGTTTTTATTGAATGTTCTCCAGGTATTTCTGGCGATATGTTGTTAGGAGCTTTTTATGATTTAGGGGTGCCTAAAAAAGTTATTGAACAGCCACTAATTGATCTTGGGTTAAAGGATTTGTATCAACTAGACTTTAAGGAATCAAAAAGTTGTTCAATCCGAGGTGTCAAGGCAAAGGTTGAGAATATTGATTGTAGTTCTAGCAAAAGAACTTGGAGGAATATTAAGGAACTTATTTTAAATGGCCACTTAGAAGATAAATTAAAAAAAATAATTTATGAAGTATTTGAATCTTTAGCAATCGCAGAAGGAAAAGTTCATGGCATTAAATCTGATGATGTTCATTTTCATGAAATTGGAGCTATAGATTCATTGGTGGATATCATTGGGGTATGTGCTGCATTGAATTACTTAAATCCTAAGAGGGTTTATTGTAATGAACCAATGTTGGGAAAAGGTTTTGTTCAAACTGAACATGGAAAATTATCCGTACCACCTCCAGCTGTAATAGAGCTAATAAAACAAAAAAATATTAAGGTTTTATCAAACCGTGACTCAATAGAGGGTGAACTCTCTACACCAACAGGTATTGCTCTGCTTGCTAATTTAGTCGACTACCTAGAACCTCCTTTAAAATTTACAATTAACTCTTATGGAGTAGGCATTGGCAACTTAAAATTTCCATTTCCTAATTTGGTAAGAGTTTATAAAATTACTTCATTTGAGGATTCTTCTATCAACGATAATGAACTTATTAGTCCAAAGTGTGAAGAGATATCTATTCAGGAAGCATGGATTGATGATCAAACACCCGAAGATATATCAAATTTTGTGGAGAAACTGAAAATTGAAGGGGCTTACGACGTTTCCTATCAAGCTATCAATATGAAAAAAAATAGAATTGGATTTGCTATTCAAACAATCTTGCCCATAGAGAAAAAAGAAATTTTTAGGAGATTATGGTTTGATTATTCCAGTACTATTGGGGTTCGTGAAAGGACCCAATCTAGGTGGATATTACTTAGACGCAGAGGAGAATGTTTAACGACTTTTGGAAATATAAAAGTTAAACAAACTTTGAAACCAGATGGATCAATAATTACGAAACCAGAAAACGATGAGGTTTTGAGATTACAGTTAAAGCACAAAATATCAACTTACGAAATAAGAAAAATAATAAAAGAGTCAGGTAAAAAATTTAAAGCATTTGAAAATTGGAAATGAGATTTAATAAAAATATTCAACCATATTTGATATTCCTTAAAAAAATTAATTTTGGTTGTCTAAAGAGTATTTTCTTTATTACAAGCTTGTCCTATTTTTGCATATATTTTTTTAATAATATTGATCAAATTTCTTTTGATGTCAATTTAGAAAGAAATGGAATTAATCTATTTTTATCATTTTTATTTTGTATTTTTAGTATTTACCTGAACGCTTATGCATGGAAATATATTGTTAGATGGTTCGGGAAAGAATTTAAAAGTGATAATCTAGTCTCTTTTTATGTTTTAACCAATATTCTTAAATACGTTCCAGGAGGGGTTTGGCATTTTGTAGAAAGATTTAATTTTATAAAAAAAATAAGTAATCCTCAGATTGCTTTGTATTCGACACTTATAGAACCTTATTTTATGTTGAGTGGATCTTTTCTCTTGGCATCGATGGGATTGATTTTTTCACCATTTTATATTTTTTTAATTGTTCCTTTGGTATTCCTAAATAGGAAATTTATTTTTCTGATATTAAAAATATTAGGGTCTCTTAAGGGAAAAGTATTTGAGGTCTTGAGACTTCCAAATTCTAAGGACCAATTTGAAGAGAGAATAAATATAATTTCATTTTTCCCTACTAAAGCTTTATCTCTTGAAATTGGATTTGTTTTATCTAAATTTATTGGTTTTTATATTTGCTTAAATACTTTTTATGCGAGCAATACTCTGAACATTATATTTTTATTGGTAATCTTTTCTTTGTCATGGTCTTTAGGCTTGGTAGTCCCAGCAGCTCCAGGAGGAGTTGGTGTTTTTGAGGCTTGCCTCCTTTTGTTTGTAGGAAAAAGTATTCCACAAAATATAATTATCATTAGTTTAGTTTATTTTAGGGTTATATCTACCTTGGCAGATTTGTTCTTAAGCTTACCTTTCTTAATAAGAAAACTTTATAAAAGAATTTAGTTTTTTTTCTCTAAACTTGGTATCAATGTTATTGAAGCAATAAGGCCTAAAGTCATGATAATAATGGCTGGCAATATTGCCTCTACCATTCTTTCATCTCCAGCATATTGATAAATCCTCACAGATAATGTATCAAAATCAAATGGTCTCAAAATAAAGGTCATGGGTAATTCTTTTATCGTATCTACAAAAACTAAAAGTGATCCTACGAATATTGGTCCCTGAAGAAGAGGAAGATGAATTCTTTTGATGATGCCCGGCCAATTCTCTCCTAGTCCAAGTGCAGCTTCATCTAGACTAGGAGAAATTCTCTCAAGACTTGAATCAATAGAACCCTTAGAAATAGTTAGAAATCGAACAAGATAACCCCAAATTAGTAAGCAAATAGCAATGAAATTAAATTTTGGAGAAGAAATGCTTATTAAAGATAAAGCTAATACAGTGCCTGGAATTGCATAACCTATTCCCGCAAGGTTTGTTATTAGTCCTAGTAATAAGCTTTTATTTGGACGTCTTGCTAAGGAAATTATTAAGGAAAATAACATCGTTATTAATGCAGTAAAAAATCCTAGACTTATGGTCCTGAAAGATAGGGTAAGCAATTCTACTGATAAACCTTTTTGAATTTGATCGATATTGAGCAGAACCCAAAAACATGGAATTCCAAAAGAGAAAATTGGAGGAAATAAAGATATTGTGATTGCTAAAAGAGCTCTTGTTTTTTTTAATTCCCACCCTTGAGAATCTTTTGATGCAGGATTTTCACTCCACCGCTTTGATTTTCTTCTCGAGAATTTTTCAAAAATAATTAAAGTGAAAATTATTAATAAAGCTACCAAAGACAGTCCAATAGCACTTTTTGGATTACCCTCAATTATCCAATTTTCGGCTATACCTGTAGAAATACTTGGAATATTTAATAATGCAAATGTTCCCAATTCATTCATTACTTCCATACACATTAAACTTATGCCTGTTATTAGTGCTGGTAATACCATTGGAAAAGCGATTTTAAAGAAGCTCCTCCACGGCCCAACTCCTAATCCTCTACTGGCATTGATTTGATTAACTCCAAATTTATTAAAACTTTCGTTAGCAAGAATGAATACATATGGATAAGTAGAAATTGAAAGTATTAATACCCCCCACCATAAACCGGTTACTTGATACCCAAAAATACTTCCTAAATCCTGCAAAACAGCAGTTATTAGGTATGCTGGGGCGGCTAGTGGAATGAGCTGACAAATACGGAGAACTTTTCTGAACTTAAAATCACAATTTGAAAGTAACCATCCATTTAAAGTGCCTAATCCTCCTCCAAAAAAACTTGTTAGTATTAAAACTTTTAAAGTTTCTAATACCTCTTCTCCTCCAGCAATGCCTAATGAAAAATTCCCACTTACAATATATTGGACTCCTTCAAGAAGAAAATTGGAAATTGGAATGATTACTAAAAGTGCAACAATAAACGAAGTAAAATAAAAAAGTTTTAATTCGGTTAATGCTTTTTTAAATCCTTTAATAAGTATTTTCAAAAATTAATTAAATCCTAATATGTAAATACTAATCTGTACTAAATCTACATGATGAAAGTTGATTCTTAATAGTTTGATGATCTAAGTTTTTACCAATTAATACTATCTTATTAGATTTTTCTTTTGTCCATTCTTCATCATCTAAAGAAAATCGTTTTCCAGATAGGTGAAAAATGTGTTTTCTATCACTTTCCACAAACCATAATATTCCTTTCGCTCTAAATACATTTTGTGAGATTTGATTATCTAAGAAATATTGAAACTTTCTTAAGGAGAATGGTTC
>CACJUL010000019.1 GCA_902596585.1 uncultured Prochlorococcus sp. | reverse complement strand
CTAAACCTTCGTTAATATTTTTATTTAATCTATGATGCCAAAATCCTATAAGTTTTTGATTTTCATTAATTTCGAAATCTCCTTTGATGTTAAGAATTTCTTTGAGGGAAATTTTATTAATTTCATGTATTATTTTTTTTTCATTAAGAGATTGTTTATCTCGAGATAATTGAGCTTCTGCTTCAAGAACTTCAAATTTTGTACCAATTCCAGCATCTAACTTTGATTTAGCATTGTCTAAACTTGTAATTGATAAATCTAATGTAAATTTTTTATTTTGAATATCTTGATACGACTTTTGGTATTTGTGATATCTCATTTTTGCTTCTTGAATTAAATCTTTTTTCTTAATCTCATAATTATTTTCTGCAATCTTATAATTTTCTTTAGCAATTTTTATTTCTGGACCTCTTAATGGGTCAATTAAATCCCATTTAATGTTTAAAGAAGGATTAACCGTAAATTGTGATGTTTTTAAAGTTGCTGAATTGCTAGAGTACTTTTTACCTGCGACATATTTTGGTAACCCACTGGCTTGAAAATCTAATGATGGGTATCTTTGAGAAATTTTACTTGAGAGGTTAAAGCTTGCAGAGGTTACTAAATTTTGTAATGATTTTAATTCTTGATTATTTAAGACCATTTTTTCTATCTCTTGAAGATTAATAAGAGGTTTATTTAACTTTTCCTCTAAAACTTCATCTATATAATCTTTTGCTTTGCTGGATGAAGTATTAAAAGTATTTATAAATAGAGCTAATGGTAAAAACAATATAGGTTTTATTACTTTTCTAAACATTGTTTATGATATTAGTTTTATTAGATTTCTATTAGAATATCTATAATATCATTTGATTCATCAAGAACGTGAATTGGAGTTTTTAATTTATTTTCAACTTCTTTAACCTTTTTATCATCTAAAAACAAATCAGTATTAATTTTTAGCATTATTGATGGTATATAAATAGCTTCTCCTAAATCTTTATTTTTTAATCCGTAAATTAGGTCTTCTCCAGTAAGAAGACCTGTTACCACTTGTTCTTGCCCCCAGTAAATGCTTGGTAAACCATATAAATTTATTGTCAATCCATCTATTAAGTTTAATTTTTCTACTATAGGTATGAGTGCTTCATAAACTAATTTGCCAACAATCCAACTGACTTTTTTGGACCTCTTTACTCTTTTAGGTAAATTTTTCGTTTTTTCGTTTAATATTTTTAGAAAGCTTCTAATTGATCCTACTCCATTAGATTCTTGCGACATATTTTCATAGGATTTGTAACTAGGTAAATTTATACCAGCTATCAAATACCATTCATCTGCTAACCAACAGAATCGAGTTCCATGAGTAACTTGTAATGAAGCTTGAATCTTTTCTACTTGTTTAATGGTTTTTATTGCATATTCTGAACCTATTGATTTCAAACCATCATTTTCAGGCCTAAATTTTGTAAGTCCTACAGGAACAATTGCAACTGAAAGAACTGTTTGAGAAGATTTTTTGTAAAATTTAGCAAGTTCAAAAATTGATTTCTCAAGAATCTCACCGTCATTTATATTTGGACATACAACTATCTGAGCATGAATTTGAATAGAGTTTTTTTCAAACCATGCAATTTGATCAAGAATTACTCCCGCCCTTTTATTTTTTAATAATTTTTCTCGAGTATACGCATCGGTAGCATGAACAGAAACAAAAAGGGGCGAAAGTTTTTGTGTAGATATTCTTTCCCAGTCATCTTTTTGTAAATTCGTAAGAGTTAGATATGACCCATATAGAAAACTTAATCTATAATCATCATCTTTCAAATAAAGGCTTTTTCTTTTGCCGTTGGGTTGTTGATCTATAAAACAAAATGGACATTTATTATTGCATTGCTTAATCGAATCAAATAAAGCATCTTTAAAATTAATTCCTAAATTGAGGTCTTGATCTTTTTCAATTCTAATATTATGTATTTTATTATTTTTATCTAAAACTGATATGTTTAAAATTTCTTCACTGATTAGAATCTGATAATCAATTAAATCTCTTGGTTTTTTTCCATTAATACTAATTATGGAATCACCTGATTCAAATCCAATTTCTTGAGCAATAGAATTAGCTTCAATACTATCTATTTCGGCAGGATTTATTTTATATTTAATATCAGGAACTAAAAGATCATTAGGATCTTCTTTTAAATTAATTTCTTGCCACACAATTAGATCAAAAATATTCTTCTTTATTTTCATTCTAAACTTATATATGACTCAAAGTGTATTAAATACTTTTAAAATACTAAAAACATTTATGAAACTAAGGGCCTTTAATTTATTAAGATATGACATTCGCAGTTTTCTACAACAAGATTTAAATTAATTAAAATAACTTAAAAATTTTGTTCATTGAAAGAATTAATTAAAAAAAATTTAGAAGTGAAAGATAAATTGAACTATGAATTGCATAAGACAGTTGATTCATACGAAAGTACTTTCTTGTCAAATCCTATTTCTTTAAGATTATGTTCATCTTTTTTTGTAATTTTACCTATTTTTGTTCAAGCCCCTTGGGTTAGATTAGAACCAATTAGTGCTCTTTGTTTTACTTTTATAATCATTTTGGGTGCATTAGTTGTTTATAAGAGACAACCAAATAAGTGTTTTATTGTTAGTTCATTATTACTTGGTTTATCAGGCAGTTGGCTTGGTGGATGCTTATTCTGGGGATGGTTAAGTCCCTTCCCAATCCTACATATACCTGTTGAAGCTGTAGTTTTCCCATTAGCTTTAATTGGACTAGGTACTAATTGGAAAATAGGGTCTAGTTTTTATATTTCTTCTTTATTTGGAACTGCAGTAACTGACATTACAATATTTTTAATAGGAATAATGGATCAATGGAAGCAGGTTATCACTGCAGATTCTGAAACTGCACCACTAATTCTTAAAAAAACTTCAGAAAATCTTATCCAAATAAAATCATTATCTATTATTTTTCTTGTTGCTCTTTTACTATGGTTTATTGCAAAAGAAATTTTTGACTCTGCGACTATTAATACAACAAATGGTAAAGCACTCTTAGTTTCTAGTTATGTAATTCAAACGACATTAATTGTTGATGGTATTTTTATTGTTTTAGCAATTTTGCAACCAACTTTTAGTGGACTTGTTTAATGTTAAGGCCTCCATTTTCGCAAGAACCAATTCTATTGAATAATTGGGATGTCATCGTTGTAGGTGCAGGTGCTGCAGGACTAATGACTTGTCTTGAATTGCCTTCGAATTTAAAAGTGCTGCTTTTAAATAGAAATACTAGCAAGATATCTTCTAGTCGATGGGCTCAAGGAGGAATAGCATCTGTTGTTAGACAGGATGATTCATTCGATCTTCATGCAGAGGATACTTTAAAAGCAGGTGATGGACTATGTGATTTTCAGGCTGTAGAAATGTTGGTTAAAGAAGCCCCAGGTTGCGTGGATAGGTTGCAGAATTTAGGGATGATTTTTGATCAAAGTTCTGATCAACTAGCTACTACCTTAGAAGCAGCCCATTCTCGAAGAAGAGTCTTACATGTTAAAGATCGTACTGGGAGAGCATTAGTTGAAGTTCTAGAAGATCATATTGAAAATAAAAAAAATATTCTTCACTGCAGGGGTGTAAGAGTAACTGAACTTTTCATTGAAAATGAAGAATGTAAAGGCGTTCAGGTTCTTGATGGAGCAAATTTGTATTGGATTCAATCAAGAGCTGTTGTCTTGGCGACAGGTGGGGGAGGGCATTTATTTACTAATACAACTAATCCTGCTCAATCTTCTGGAGAAGGGATTGCACTTGCATGGAAAGCAGGTGCTGCCATTGAAGATTTAGAGTTTGTACAATTTCATCCTACCGCTTTGAAATTTTATGGTGCTCCTTGTTTCTTAATATCTGAAGCTCTCAGAGGAGAAGGTGCTATTTTAGTTGATAAAAATGGTCAAAGCCCTGTTAGAAATCTTAAAAATCGTGATTTAGCTACAAGAGATCAGGTCAGTAGAGCAATAATGAAAAATATGCATGACAATAATGTAGATCATGTCGGTTTAGATCTTCGGTATATTGATCCAGAAAAAATTGTCGAGCGATTTCCAACCATATTAAGTCGATGCCAGGATTATGGGGTTAATCCATTAAACGAGGTTATTCCTGTAGCTCCTGCTGCTCATTATTGGATGGGAGGTGTAAAGACCGATTTAAATGCTTCTTCCACAAGAAAAGGATTATATGCTGTAGGAGAAGTTGCTTCTACGGGTGTGCATGGTGCTAATAGATTGGCAAGTAATTCATTGATGGAATGTCTTGTTTTTGCGAGAAAAATGTCTTCAATTGTTTTGAATGGACCTTCTAAATTTGAAAAATTTGATAGATCATTAAAAGAGTTTGATATTCAAGATCAAAAAGAAGATCAAATTTCTCAAATCTCTGAAAAAATTGATGAATTAAGAAAACTTTGCTGGTCAAATTTAGGAGTATCTCGTAATAATGTAAATATGAGTAAATTTTTACATAATATTCAAGTCGATATTTCTCAATTACAAAAAAATGATTTACTAAGTTCTCTTGAAAAAATAAAATTTCATCAAAAAATTAAACTTAGTGAGCGCAATAGGAGGGCACTGAATCTTTTACTTGATCTAAAGAATAGACAAATAACAACCATAACTTTACTAAAAGCTTGTCTATTTAGAGAAGAGAGTAGAGGAGGCCACTATAGAGATGATTTTCCAGATAAGGATAAAAATTGGGAATGCCATACCAGACAACAGTTAAATCAAAAAATACAAAAAAGATTTATTAAAAATTAAGATCTCCCTCAAAGTCAGTTTTTGTTGCTAATTCAGTCAAGTCACGAGTACCACTAATTATTTCTCCATTTATTTCCCAAGAAGGAAAACCACTGATTCCTTTCGTTTGGCATAGCTCATACTCATTATCTTTACCATCTTTAGCACATTCAACTATTTTTAATTCTTTAACTGCTTCTTTACCAAATAATTGTTTCTGATCGTGGCAATGCGGACACCAGTATGCACTATACATAACAATATTGTTTTCAGTTAAAAATTTAGCAAAGTTTATCTTCTGAGGAGAGCTTGAAGTGGTAATTATTGGCGATACATTTTCAGTTGGGCTTGCAACATCAATAGCATTAGAGGGGTCCACGTTTGTTGACCAAATTAGTCCCCCCAGCAGGACACTAATGGCTACAATTAAACCTCTAAAAAACATTGGTTCTCTACTTTCGAACTTTGCTCCAATCATAGAAATTATAAAGATAGAAAACGATAAAATTGCTGAAAGTATACAAAAAAAACAATATGCTTGAATCTTAAAAAACATTATATTTATCAATAAAAAGCTAAATGTGGATGATGCACAAGAAATTAGAAATACTAACCACCATAAAAACTGATTTAGTTTTTCTTTTGGGGAAATTAAATTAAGCGAAAGTATTATTGTGATAAATAATATTGATAAATACGTTATAAATCCAGCTAATGAGAGAGGTATATTAACTTGATTATTTTCAAATAAAGTACCCCAAGGACTATTTAAAACTGTTTCACAACCATTTTTTATCCCTGGGCATGAAAGCGAAGTAAATAATCCCCAATTTTTTAAAGTAATTGAACCTGTGTCAACTATGCCTACAGTGCTAAGAATTGCGATGATGATTTTTGGCCATTTCAAATCTTTTTTATTTCTTCTGGTTAAAGTCTTGAGGGCCATAAAAATTAAAGTTTGTTATTTACATTATCTATCCTAATATTATCTTGGTATGAGAGTTATATACCAAATGCTTTTTAAATCTTTTAATTCTTATTTTCTAAGTCGTGAAACAAAATAGTCTCAATGTAAAAGAAAAAAAACTTTCTAAGGTTGCATTCAGTCATGTTGGTTGTGAGAAAAATCTTGTTGATACTGAACATATGCAAGGCTTATTAGATAAAGAGGGTTATGAAGTTGACAGTAATATAAATGATGCAAATGTTGTTGTTGTAAATACTTGCAGTTTTATTGAAACAGCTAGAGAAGAATCTATTAGAAAAATTCTTGAATATACCAATCAAGGAAAGGAAGTAATAGTTACGGGCTGTATGGCTCAGCATTTTAAAGATGAACTTCTTAAAGAAATACCTGAAATCAAAGCTTTGGTTGGAACAGGAGATTATCAAAAGATAGCCAAGGTTTTAGACAGAGTAGAAAAAGGTGAAATCGTTAATGAAGTTTCAAAAATACCTGAATTTATTGCAGATGAGGAAATACCTCGTTTTGTAGATAAAAACAAATTTGTTGCTTATCTTCGTATTGCTGAAGGGTGCGATTATAATTGCGCTTTTTGTATTATTCCTAAGTTACGAGGTCCTCAAAGAAGTAGAACAATAGAATCTATAGTTTCAGAAGCCAAAAGTCTTGCAAATCAGGGTATTCAAGAAATCATATTAATTAGTCAAATAACAACTAATTATGGTCAAGATATTTATGGAAAACCATCATTAGCCAAACTTTTAGATGAGCTTTCCAAAGTTCCAATACCTTGGATAAGGATACATTATGCTTATCCAACGGGTTTAACTGATGAAGTTATTAGAGCTTTCAAAGATTCAAAGAATATAGTGCCCTACTTTGATTTGCCACTTCAACATAGTCATCCTGACGTGTTGAAGAGTATGAATAGACCTTGGCAAGGTTCTTTGAATAAATCAATTTTGGAGAAAATTAGAGAAGAAATTCCATCTGCCGTATTAAGAACCAGTCTCATTGTTGGTTTCCCAGGAGAAAAAAAAGAACATTTTGAACATCTCCTCGAATTTTTGAATAGGTACAAATTTGATCATGTAGGAGTGTTTATTTTTTCTCCTGAGGAGGGAACTGCAGCTTTTGATTTACTAAATAAAGTGTCCCCAGAGGTTGCAGAGGCAAGAAAAGATAATGTTATTTCAGTTCAACAAAATATTTCTAAAGTTAAAAATCAGACATATGTTGGTTCAAAAATGAAGATTTTGGTAGAGACAATATCAGAAAATAACGAACTAATAGGTCGGTCCTACAATTTCGCACCTGAAATTGACGGAACGGTAATTTTATCTGTTAAGGATAAAATTGATTTAAAAAATTATATTGGTAAATTTGTTGAAGCAAAGATTTCTTTTGCGGATGAATATGACTTGTATGGAGAGACTATTAAAATTTTATAGTTTTTTTAAATTAATTTAACTGCTCTTAATAGCTTATCTAATGCGAAAGCAGCTCCAAAACCAAAACCAATAAATGCAAAATAGAAAATGATGTTCATTAATTTTTTTATTTTTATTTAATTTAACATCAGATGAAAAGATTAGATTTTTTCGTTTAATTTCTTAATCTTGGATATATGGCAATTTTTTGTATAAACATTCTTCTGCTTTTTGTAGTTCCCGGCCTAAGTACAGAGCATGATCGTATCTAGTTATTAAGTCATTTCTTTCTTCAGTGATCAATATTCCAAGTTGTTTCGCACTAATACCTTCAAAAACTTCATTACTAACTCTTTTATTTTGAGAGTCGCATTTAATTGGTTCATTTGTTTCTGGGTCAAGCGCATAGCCTTCCTCATCGATGTTATTTAAAAAGTGCTCTAAAATTATTTTATTTTCCTCTAAATCAACTTTTATAATAAAGTAACCGTTTGGATCTAAGTCTATATATCGGTTGGATAGATTATTATCAATCTTTATTATTTCATCTAAACTTTTACTAGGATCCATATTTAGGAGTTTTTAAAAACTATATTACTAATATAATCTTTGTTATAGCCAAATATTTTGTTATTTAAAGGGTATAGAATCATTCTCAAATTTAATTTCCGTCTCCGTTTGTTTATTAACTTCATTTAGCCAAGGATAAATTATATTTTCCATACTTTTGTCAAACCACTTATGCAAGCTAATGCTGCTTTTTGCAAAAAACCCCCTCCGCCTTTTATGTTTACCACCCGCTCCAGGATCAAAAAAATGGATATTATTTTTTATTGCCCATTCAATTGGCTGGTAATAACATAATTCAAAATGCAAATTAGATATTTCTTCTTGACTACCCCAATATCTACCCCATAAGTTGTTTTTATTTTTAACGCACATTGACATAGCAAAAATATCATTCGAATCATTTTTTGATGCGCTAAAAAGTAAAAGATTTTTTTTATTATCAACAATTTTTTCGAAAAATGTAGATGTTAGATATTTACTTCCCCAAACTCCCCATCTCGAACAATGCTGTTCATAAAAATTATGCATTTTTTTGAGAATTTCTTGGTTGATATCATCTTCATTAAAAATTTCTATTTTAATATCTTTTTTAGTAATTGATTTCCTCTCTTTTTTGATATTTTTTCTCTGATTAGAGTTAAATCTAGAAAGAAAATCATCAAATGTTTTTTCTCCATTACTCCTCCATTCACTGCTAGAATTAATCCATTCATGGTATCCCAAAGATTTAAGATGGTTGCTCCATCTTTCATCAACATATAAAAAATTACAACTTAAGATTTTATTTGTAATCGCAAAGTTTTCGATGTAGTTTATAAGTAAATTTGTAATTTCTTTCTTATCTTCATTTTTTTTATAAAGAAATTGATATCCATTTACAGGACTGTAAGGACTCATTCCAATTAATTTAGGGTAATAAATTAAATTCAGCTCTTGAGCCAATCTTACAAATGATTGATCAAAAATGAATTCTCCATAGCTGTGATTTTTTAAAAAAAGTGGAGCAATTCCTAATATTTCTTCATTTTTATAAGCAACAAAATATAGAGGCTGCCAACCAGTTTCTCTTGAAACACTTTTTGATATTTCAAGGTTTTTAAGCCAAGTCCATTCATAAAATGGATTTTTGATTTGATTTGCTAATTCATTCCATATCTCCTTGGAGATTTCCTTAATAGACAATTTGACTTCAACTTTATGTATTTTCTGGTTCATTTATTATTGAATTTATTTCAAATTTTTTTGTAATGAACATGGATTTCATTATTCATTAAATTTTTAATTGATTTGATTTCCCATAGTCTTTTGATATTAAAAATATCATTTGTTTGTTCTGGAGGGATCCATGTATATCTACCTCCAATAATTCGTGGAATTATTGTAATTTTTATATCTGTTATTAGATCCTCTTTTATAAATGAATTAATAAGTTTTGCACCTCCTAAAAGGGCTAGATTATTTATCCCTCGTTTTTTGAGTGAAATTAAAGTTTTTTCCCATGAATCTTCGAAAAAGAGTTGTTTTTCGAAGTCATTTTTCGAAGGATCATCAACTTTACTTGAGCTTATTAGCCATCTTCTGATTGGTTGACGAAAGTATTTCCAATTACTGTTAAATTTTTTACTATTAGAAGCAACTATAGAAATTGGTTGGCTTTTTGAAATATTTATTTCGTCATTATCATTGAGATTTTTTATTAGGTAAGTTGATTGATGAGCTATTAAAGTACCTAAACCAAAAATGGTGGCATCAACCATTGATAAGTTTTGATTTAACATTTTTTTATCTTCTTCGCTTCCAAGATGAGATTCTCCACCTCCAGGAAATGCAATTCTCCCATCAAGACTAGATGCTATAACAATTATTACTCTTGGTATACTCAAGTTTGTGAGACTAAACTATTTTCGAATTTTAAATTAATTGAATTGGTTAACTTTTGGTCAACATAAATTTCTGCAGCATTATTTGGACTCTCTTGGAGTCTTATTTTATGTAATGTTGCACCAAGGTTACGTATTGGTTTTTTAAGAATATCAGAAATATATAAAGCTATATTTTCAGCAGTTGGTACACAATTATGGAAAAATTCGATGTCTTTATTTAGAAAAGTATGGTCTAGTTGTTCAACAACTAAATCATTTATTATTTCTTGGAGGGCAGATAAGTCGCAAACCATTCCAGTTCTTTTATCAATGTCTCCTTTTACAGTTATATCGACAAGATAGTTATGACCATGTCCATTAACTCTGGCACATTTCCCATAGATTTTTTTATTTTCATCAAAGGATATTTCTTCTTTTGCAAGTCGATGAGCGGCTGCAAAATGAGTTTGTACTGTTAAAAATGCTTCCATGTTTTTTCCAAAATAATCTGCCCATAAATTTGGGTTTTCATAAAGCCTTAGACTTGTAAGAGGTAAATCATCCTTTAGACGACTCCAAATGACCTTTACTAATGCTTCAGTGGTGGGTAGTATACCCTCTTGATTATTAACATTAAATTCAGGCCAGACATCATTTAAAAAACTAAAATCTAATTGTCCAGTGACCTTATCTTTAATAGAATGTTTTACATCAGAGAGATTAAGTACCATTCCATCAGAGTCTAGTTCTCCACCCATTGAAACAATAAGTTCATAATTATGACCATGCCCTGGTGCAATACTGCACTTTCCAAAAAGAGAGAAATTTTCTTCTGGGTTTTTTTCAGGAAGCCAATAACGGTGACTAGAACTAAAGCAGGCACGTCGAGTTATGACGCATTCACGTCCTTTTCCATGTAATGGTTTGGATTGTGTAGAAGTCATAGCTGTCTGCGATAATACTATCTTAAGGTTTTAAATACTCTTTTGTCTTTATGGAACAATCCATTATCGAAAAAACAGTTCATACTATCAAGGGCAGAAGCATATTTTTAATAGGAATGATGGGTTCTGGTAAGTCAAAAACTGGTTTGAAGCTGGCTGAATTATTGAAGTATAAATACATTGATTTAGATTCATTAATAGAGAAGTTGGCAAAAAAATCTATCAATCAAATTTTTAATGATGAAGGAGAAGATAATTTCCGTGAATTAGAAGCAAACTGCCTTAAAGAAACTATCAAAATTCCTTCATTAGTAGTCTCAACTGGGGGGGGAATAGTTACCAAATCCGAAAATTGGGGCATATTAAGACAGGGAATAATTGCTTGGATAGATCTCGACAAAGATATAGCAATTGAAAGATTGAAAAATGAAATTGAAAATAGGCCACTTCTGCAGGGAAAGAATCTAAATGACTTATATATGAGAATTTTTCAATCTAGAGAAAATTTGTATTCCCAAGCAGATTTAAGAGTTCAGGTAAAAAGGGAAAATATTGAAGAAGTCGCTATGAAAATAATCAATGCAATTCATAAAGAAACAATTAGTTAATCTGGTTCAATTCTTACTGCAAACCATTTGATAACGTATCCTGGTTTTATTTCTAATTCATAAGTGCTTTCTAAAAATTCTTCTAAAAATTCCTGATCAGGATCCTCTATATTTTGATATATTATTTGTGTTTCTGTCTTACTAAGCCAATCTTTCAACCATACAATTGCTTCTTGCTTTGATACAATCTTTTCTTTTGAATCTGGCTCTATTAATACATAATGGTCTGATGCTCTTATTAGTGGATTTGACATAATGAAAATTCTTCTTGGATTAATTCTTTGCTTGATTTTTCAAGGAATTTTTTTAGAAAGTTCTTTTGCGCTAGTAGATTCTAACGTACGAGAGTTCTTGGAAAATCGTGTAAATCAATGGCCAGAAATATATTTACCAAATTTTAAATCTTCAGATACTTCTAAAGATTTAATTTATCCTAAATGGTTTGAGGGGAATTGGCTTGTTACTTCTCAAGATATAGTTAATGATTCAGAAGAGCCAGTTATTTATAAAGTAAATTTCTTTAAGAATGATTCAGATTTAATTGTTGGTAATCGTGCAAAGAATTCTGAATCTATTGGAAAAGCAATATTTGGTGACACCTTAATCAAGGTTGTAAATGATCCTCAATCTATTAATAATCAAATTACTTATTTAAAAGATGATTTTTATATTGATTCAAGAATTACAGGGAGAAATCAAATCCAAGATGATGATATTTTTTTGGCAGATGAGCTTGTTATACAAACAGCACATAGGCCTGGTGCTTCAAGGATTAATCAGGTAGAGACTATTAGTCAATTTCAAAAATGTTCCGAAGAAATAGTGGAAGTTGATAATTCAATCAAACCATCAATTTGTGGAGTGCAATATGTTGCTTCTTATGGATCAAAAGTTGGTGATCCCTCTATTCATGCAATTAAAACAAATAAATATAAATTGACTTTTGAATTTATTGAGAATTAGCACTAAAAAGATATTCTTCTAAGTTATTCCTCCATATGAAAAGATTTTCGAGATAAGGGTTATTTATGTATTCTTGACTCCCCTCTCCTGAAAGTATTGGCCCTGAAGACTTTGGAAATTTAAGCAGGGATAATTGCGATGCAATTGAGATATCTGCAATTGATAAACTATCTCCAACTAAATATTTTTTATTAATCAAGGATTTTGATAAAGCTTCCAGTAATTTTTGAAGTTCTAAGTTATCTTTAGAAGAAAAAACTACATTAGAGATTTTACTAAGATTTTTAAAAGGTAACTTATCAACAATACTTTTGACTGAAGAAGGTATTTCATCTGGAAGTAATGCAGTTCTTAGCTGTGGATTTTCTATTGCAGATTTTATTAAAGCTTTTCTACAAGTTGTAGCCATTGTAGTATCTGCCCAGTCTTCAATTAGTTTGCATTGTGCAAATAATATTGGGTCCTCAGGAAAAAGTGGATTATTATCATTTTTTTTATCTAAATATTCGCAAATAGTTGATGAGTCATGAATAATTTGATCATTACTATCTACTATTACAGGGACTTGTTTTTGACCTGATAATTTAAAGATTTCAAATTGACCTATTCCAGGTGTTACTTCTTCAACTCGATATTGTAGTTTTTTTGCATGAAGAGCCATTCTTGTTTTTAAACAAAAAGCACTATGCCTAAATTGATATAATGTAATCATGCTGTTTAATGTTTGTTAAAACTTAGCTAAAAAAGTAATCTATTTGTGGAGCTGATGGGCGAATTTTTCTCTAATGTTGCAAGATATCCTAAGTATTTAATATCCATTATTATTGGGGGACTTGTTGCATTGCTTGAACCTTTATTCAAGAATAGATCAAATCCACTCACAATAGTAGGTTTTATATCTTCTGTCTTAAGTGCTTTCATAACTTTTTATTTTGTCTTGCAAGCGATGACAAATCCAATAAATTTACAACCATAATGCCAAACAATTACCGTCTTGCAAAAGTTTCTTCTCTTTTGAAGAAAGAAATAACCCTTATTTTGCAAAATGATCTTCAAAATGATCTTATTAGAGATCATTTTGTCAATATTTCTAAGATTGATTTATCAGGTGATTTGCAATACTGTAAAATTTACATAACTTCAACTGCTCAAGATCAAGTTAGGAAAGAGATTGTGGCAAATTTGAATAATGCTAAAAGCTCTATAAGACATAATTTAGGTAAAAGAATAGAGATGAGAAGGGTTCCAGAAATAATTTTTAAAGACGACGTTGTGCTCGATAAAGGATTATCAGTCTTGAAACTTCTTGATGAATTAAAAAATAAAACACAAGATAATAATGCTGAGGATAAGGATGCCAATAGTTGATCTCCCCCTCGATCAAAGAAATATAATCATCACTCGATCACAAGAAGGGATATTGGATATAAAAAAGATATTTACAAGCAAGGGCGCTGATGTATTTGACTTGCCTGCAATAAGAATTGGTGATCCTGATGATTTTAATCCCCTTGATGAAGCATTAAATCAAATAAATGATTTTCATTGGATTATTTTTTCCAGTAGTAATGGGATCAAATTTGTGGATAAAAGACTTAGATACTTTAATAGTTCATTAAAAGAATGTTCTAAAAAAACAAAAATCGCTGTAGTCGGAGAAAAAACCTCAAAAACTCTTGATGATTTTGGGATTAGGGCTGATTTCATACCTCCAGAATTTGTTGCTGAAAGTTTAATTGATAATTTCCCAGTATCTGGTTATGGACTTCGTGTCTTTGTACCAAGAGTTCAAACAGGTGGAAGGGATCTAATTGCAGATCAATTTAGAAAGGCTGGTTCCCGTGTATTTGAGGTTGCGGCATATGAAACTAGATGTCCTGATTCTATTCCGGAAGAAACAATTGATATTATTTCTAATCGAAAAGTCGATGCAATTATTTTCTCAAGTGGTAAAACCGTATCAAATGCTTCTTTTTTATTAGAAAAAAAACTTGGCAAACAATATTTAGAATATTTTCATCAAGTTAAGTTGTTAACTATTGGACCTCAGACAACAAAAATATGTAACAAGATTTTTGGAAGAGTTGATGGTGAGGCAAAAAAATATACTTTTGAAGGATTATTAGATGTAGCAGTTAATATTTTTAGCTAGAACTTTTTTTATAGTTCTTTTCTACTAAATCTTTGAACCTATCAATATTGGCCTGCAATTCGTAAGTAACCATTTTGCCCAAAATATTTTCTTCCATTAACCTCGCAATCATTTTAGGTAGCTCATAAGTTATCGCTAAATTTACCGTTGTGATTTGATCACTTTTACTTTCGAAAACTACTGATCCCTCAGTTGGTAATCCTCCTATAGATTTCCATTTAAGTTTGCTTTTTTCAACCCTTTCTGTAATTTGAGCTTTCCATTTGAACCTAAAGCCATTTGCAGCTAAAGTCCATTCTGTTAAATCTGGTAACGTATTAGTTTCTTCATCAACTGTTTTTACAGATTCAATCCAGCTCATCCAAAGTGACATTGAGTCTAAATCGCTCCATGTATTCCACACATTATCAAGAGGCGCATTAACAACTGTTATTACGTCATGTTTAAGCCAAGTACCCATTAATTAACTTACCGCAAGATTTTTTGCTAATTCGACTTTCTTTTCTAAGATTGCAGCAGCAGCTAAATGACCACTCATTGTAGCTCCCTCCATAGAGTCTATGTAATCTTGTTTTGTATAACTACCAGCCATGAAGAAATTAGATATAGATGTTTTTTGATCGGGTCTGAAAGGTTCCATGCCTGGAGATTCTCTGTAGAGTGATTGTGGAATTTGTACTACGTTACTCCAAAGCAATTTAAGGTTTTTAGAGGAAGGGAATAGACGGCGAACTTCTTTATCTATTTCTTTTGTAATTCTTTCTGTGGATCTTCCTATCCATCTATCGCCTGGAGTTAAAACACATTGGAGGAGTGATCCCATGTCTTTTTTTCTATAGTCAACTGGACTTGCTAGTGCTAAATCAGCAAAGCAACTAAAAGAGGCATCAGCAGAATAAAGAAGGTTATCAAGTCCAGTTGGTGTGTTTCCAGTATTATCTTTTTGTAATTCAGTAACCCAACCGTCGTATCTTAATTGGATTGTGGCAACAGCAACTGCTCTAAGTTTTCTTAAACCTTCAAATTCTTTAAATTGATACCATTCTTTTGGAATTATTTTTTTTATTCCAGGAACATCACAGGCAGCTAAAAATTTATCTGCAAAAACTGCCTTAATTCCTTCAGGAGAAGATATTTTTAACTGATTAACTGAATAAGAGGAAGATTCTTTCTCATAAATAATTTCTTCTACCTTGTGATTAAGATGGATTTTTGCCCCTTTGTTAGTGATATAGTCAACAATTGGTTGAGTTAACCACTTGTGTGGGGAACCTTTTAGAAGATTCAGTTTAGAAGCTTCTGTTTTTGAAGCAAACATCATGAAGATTGTTAGCATGCATCTTGCTGAAATATCTTTGCAATTAATAAAACCTAAAGCATACGCGATGGGATCCCACATTCTTATTAAGCTTTTTTCACTCCCACCATGGTTTAAAAACCATTCTTGAAAACTTATTCTATCAAGATCTCTAATTATTTTCATTGCACCTTCATAATCTATCAATCCTCTAACTATTGGGCTCGTTCCTAAAGCTAAGGCGTTTCTGAACTTATCTACCCAAGTAAGTTGTTCTGTTGTAAAAAAAGCTTTAAGCCCATTAAATGGAGCACCTAAGGGGAATCTGAAGTCTAAAGATTTCAAATCTCCACCATTATTTATAAATAGATGAGTATGATCTTTCGGGAGTAAATTATCTAAAGCTCCCACTTTTTTCATTAACTTAAATAGATTTGCATAATTGTAAAAAAATACGTGTAAACCCATTTCTATGTGGTTGCCATCCTTATCTTCCCAACTTCCAACTTTACCCCCCCAGAATGACCTGCTCTCGTATATATCTACCTCGTGACCTTCATCAACTAAATTGACAGCTGCTGTAAGACCAGCCAACCCAGAACCAACTATTGCAATTTTCACTTTTTCTTAGAATTATAACAAATCAAGTTTGGATATTGTTTGTTCTATGCATCCTATCGATTAAGTTTTTATATTATTAATAGTAGAGAATCTTTGTTCATGGAAAATGTAGAAATTAAACAGGAAATTAAGAATTCTGATGATGGCAAAGGCATCTTAATTACAAATGATGCTATCGAGCAAATTTCAAATTTATTAAAGGGCCAAAGTGACAAAAAAGCACTCAGAGTAGGAGTAAGGTCAGGCGGTTGTAGTGGAATGAGTTATACCATGGATTTTATAGGAAGTAATGAAATAAATCCAGATGATAAAGTTTATGATTATTTTTTAAAAACTGATCAAAGCTTTCAAGTTGTTTGTGATCCGAAAAGTCTCTTGTATATTTACGGAATGCAATTAGATTTTAGTAAGGAATTAATTGGAGGTGGCTTTAATTTTGTAAACCCGAATGCTTCCCAAACTTGTGGATGTGGGAGCTCCTTTGCAGTGTAAATAATGAATAACGAAATTAATCCAATTGAAGAGGATTTTAATGCAGCTCTATCGAGATATAAAGCTGGGCAAGATTTAATTCCTATCGTTCAAGATTTTCAAAAAATTATACAGCAAATACCAAATCATTTTGCTGCTTGGACTTGTCTATCATGGCTTCAATTACTTCTGAAAAATAATGAAGAAGCTTTGATAGCTGCCAAACAAGCTGTTCGATTAAATCAGCAGGATCCACAAGCAAGAATGAATTTGTCTTTAGCTCTTTTGTCTACCAACAATAAAGGTGTTAGGGATCATATTGAGTTAATAAAAAAAATGTCTATTATGATGCCAGATGTAAAAAGTGATTTGAAAGAATCTGTTGAAGACGGATTAAGTAGATATCCAGACTGGCCTGAGTTAACCAAAGTAAAAAAATGGTTGGAATTTTAAATTGTCTAAAATTTTAATACTTAGTAATGGGCATGGAGAAGATCTATCTGGAAGTTTAATAGCTAAGCAATTCGTTAAAATTGGTTATTCTGTTAATGCTTTGCCAATTGTTGGTAAAGGAAATCATTATGAAAAAGAAAAAATTAAGATTATTGGAAAAACTAAAGAATTTAGTACTGGAGGAATTGGCTATAATTCTTTTAATGGAAGACTAACTGAGGTATTTGGAGGAGAAATATTTTATCTTTTAAAAAGATTATATTTAACTTATAAAATAAGCAAAAAATATGATTACTTTTTTGTAGTTGGAGATATTGTGCCTGTTTTTTTTGCGTGGGTTTGTAAGAAAGATTTTTATACATATCTTGTTGCTTATTCAAGTCATTATGAAGGGAAGTTAAAGTTGCCATGGCCCTCTAAATTTTTCTTGCTTTCACCAAAGGCAAAAAGAATATACACAAGAGATTCTCTTACAGCTGATGATTTAACTTTGCAATTAAAAAAGAAAGTTTCTTTCTTAGGCAATCCATTTATGGATAAGTTTTTTTCTAAAAATAAAGAGTTAAAGAATTCTGAAATTTGTATTGGATTATTTCCAGGAAGTAGATTTCCAGAGATTTCAGATAATATTGTTTTAATTTTAGAGGTATTAGAAGCACT